>CALNCF010000272.1 GCA_937875035.1 uncultured Sphingobacteriaceae bacterium
GGGACGGGTGAAGTTGTCTACTGCCACCAGCAGCCCTTCATTGATCAGCACGATCGGCATCATCTGGTGAGAGATGGAGCGCACTTCCCTGCAGGCATCGTCCAGCATGGCGCCGATGTGCGCCGCGGTAGGGTCGGAGGGCAGGTGCCTGCTTACGGCGCTGTACTGCATCTTGATAGCGGAAAGAGATGCGCCCAGGCTGTCGTGCAGCTCGCGAGCGATCCGGGTACGCTCTTTTTCCTCCGTTTCCATGATCGAACGGAAGATCTCCTGCTGCCGTTCCCGCATCTTACGCTGGTAGATCACCACCAATGCGATGAAGAATACGATCACTGCGACAATGGCCAGGCAGGCGAAGACCGTGGTTAGTATGATTTCTGTTTGGTTGAAGAGCATAGGAATGAATAAGCGAAAAGAAGATTAGAGGTGACATTCACCATGCTGAAGATGAAGAGCTGGCTGTACTCGTAAGCCCGGTTCACCAGGGCGATCTTCTGCAGGATACTGAACAGGATCACAGCGACCGATGAGAACAGGAAATACGAGAGGGCGATAATGAATACCTGGTTCCGGAACAGGTTCAGCTCTCCCTGCTGGATCTTATAGATAAGCATATAGCCGGAAGCGAACAGCACCAGCAGGTTACTGATGGCCATGGAATTCCCTTCCGTGTACTTGATGCCGTAATGCAGCATGAATCCGCTCCATACCAGAATAAAAGCAAGCATGGTATACAGGCTGACCTTACGGAAGGTCTTGCCGGTATTCACCATCCGGTAAAACTGTAATACGAACAGCGGTTGTACCAGGTACAGAATATTCAGTAGCCAGAGATTGAACTGGTACATATAGGAAAGGATATGCAGCCCGATCTCGAAACAAAGATTGGTAGTCATGAACAGGAAGAAGAAACGCATAGGTTTCGTTTGCTGCCTGTATTTCCACAATCCCGCCGCGAATGGCAGGATCATGGAATAACTGGAGGCGTATACGACTGAAAAAATAATCGTATTTAAGCTCATTGCGGGTTCAACGGGTTGGCTTTAGGGCAGAATGACGGGCAGCTCAGGCCTCCTTGCTTGATCTTGGAAAGATCATCGCAGTTCCCTTCCCTGCATTCACATTCCTCTACACCTACCATCACCAGGTGCTGCTTGCCTGCATCATCCAGTCCGTAATAGATACGGATACCGATCACTTCTGGGTTAGCCAGCAGGTCTTCGAACGCATCCCTGGAGAAAAACTCGCAACGCGACTGGTCAGGATATTTTTCTCGGTAGTTTTTTGTTAATACAATCGCCTCTTCTTCCGGGCATGAGTGATTAGTGTTGGGCATCATAATATTTAGTAATATCCGAAGATAGAATTTATTTAAAAAATAATATCTTCAAGCGAAAATTATTCCAGATGGAAATACGGGTATTAATAGCAGACGATCATCGTCTGATTGCAGACGGGATCAGGATGGCGCTCGATGATGTGCAGGACATCCGGTTGGTTGCGATCGCGAAGAATGGATCGGAAGTAACCGGGCTTTGTAAAGAGCATGATGTGCATATTGTACTGATGGATATCAACATGCCTGTCATGAATGGTGTTGAAGCAACGAAGCTTGTAACAAAAGAATTACCCGCTGTCAAGGTCATTGCGCTTTCGATGCACGATGATGTTTCCAACCTGAGCCTGATGGTGCAGGCAGGCGCCGCAGGATACCTCCTGAAATCGGTCGACAAGGACGAGCTCGAAATGGCGATCCGGAAAGTGCATGCCGGCGAGCAGTTCTTCAGCGCACAGATGACCATGAACATGATGGCCAGCCATAAGCCGGAAACCGAGCTGCCTGTGTCCGAGCACGAAAGCCTTACCGATCGTGAGCACGAAGTGCTGATACTTATTGCCCAGGGACTCTCCAATGTGAAAATTGCCGAAAAACTCTTCATCAGCCAGCGTACCGTCGATACCCACCGTACCAATATCATGAAGAAGATCCAGGTGCATAACGTGGCCGGGATCATCAAATATGCCTTCCAGAACAACCTGCTCTGATATTTTCCCGGGTGCTCCGTAAAACCCCTTAGGTGAAAAATACGCTGAACTACGTATTGCAGATGCAATTCGTAGCGATCACCTTTGCTGCGGTATTGGCTCAATGCGGTACCCGACAACAACAACACAATGAGTACAACAGATTTCGCTCCCGACACCGACCTCCGGTTTGGTGTACGCCTGATTTCCGATGACCGCAATTTTCTGAAGATCTATGCGGAAACCGATGACATTGAATGTATATACGTAACCCTGCTCAATGCGGGCGGACAATGTGTCTACACCCAGAAATGCGATTTTTCTCCCGATAAGCCCTTCCTGCTGATCTATCTCAAAACCTTCCCCGAAGGCCTGTATTTCCTGAGCGTGGTACGCAGGGGTATGGTCTTTCGCCGGTATGTACAGGTAGCGTAACGCAAGCCTCAATATCCCGGGAGAGAGCCTGCATTTTTACTCGTTCTGGCCGTTTTTTATCGAAAAATACGTGAAAAGTCGTAGCTGAAATACGCTGTTCACCCGATTGAAGCTCTGGGTGGAAGTATGGACATTTGAGTACATCAAATACTTAAACTTTAAATACATTCCATATGAGTTACAAAAACAACTTCGGCGGTGGCGGCATCCCAGGGATCGCTTCTCTCCGCGTAACCGGCTTCACATTCCCGGTTGACGTTGAACCTAAGGTACAGGTGGTGATCAAAGAATCGGCGCCACGAAAAGTACGCGTAAAGGTAAAAGCTGAAAAAGTGAAGTAGTACCATATTTATAATTGAGCTCTCCCCATTATAATAAGACGAGGTTTATGATCCGATCATAGACTCAGACTAAACAACCAGCCAAAAGGCAGCCTCTGAAAGGGTTGCCTTTTTTTATGCGTTCCTGCCTGCTGGTCATTCCTTAACATCCCCTTTATTCATGCTTCCCGGTGCCTTAATCCCCATAAATGCCCTTTTATGCATACTAATAGTGTTGTTGAAAACTTTTTGTGGTAGAAGGTGGTAGAAAGTGGGGGAAATTTCTAATTTTACTTTTGAATTTAAGCCAGAATCCCAGACATGACTCAGTTTATCGGAGAGTTTGAGTGTAAAGTGGACCCTAAGGGAAGGGTGATGGTTCCGGCTGGGCTGAAAAAACAGCTGTCGCCGGAAGCGCTGGATAAATTCGTGGTAAACAGGGGTTTCGAAAAATGCCTGGTGCTGTACCCATCGAATGAATGGACCAGGATCAGCGCAGAAGTAAACAAGCTTAATCTTTACAACAAGAAGAACAGAGACTTCGCCCGGTATTTTTTCAGGGGAGCGACGGAGCTGACAATGGATGCTGCAGGCAGGGTATTGCTGCCAAAGGCATTGCTCGAATATGCAGGCGTGGAAAGCGACCTGGTATTGTTCGCTTACTCGAACCGCATTGAATTATGGTCGAAAGCCAATTACGATAACCTGTTGACCGATGAGCCGGAAGATTTCGCATCCCTGGCCGAAGAGGTAATGGGTAAAAGCACGAATACGGATGAGCTATCATAACCCGGTGATGTTGCAGGAGTGCATGGAAGGCCTGAATATTCAGCCTTCAGGGGTGTATGTGGATGTTACATTCGGCGGTGGCGGGCACTCACGGGCCATTTTAGAACGGTTAGGAGCAGAAGGTATGCTGTTTGGTTTCGACCAGGACCCGGATGCCCTGGCGAATGTGCCGCAGGATGAGCGCTTCGTGTTTATCGATCAGAATTTCCGTTTCCTGAAGAATAACCTCCGGGTGCACGGGATCCGCCAGGTAGACGGCATTCTTGCCGACCTTGGCGTTTCTTCACATCAGTTCGATGAGGCTTCGCGCGGTTTTTCCATCCGCTTTGATGCCGACCTGGATATGCGGATGGACCAGTCGGGTGCTTTGAGCGCAGGTGATGTGTTGAATACCTACGAGGAAGCCGAGCTGCACCGCATCTTCGGGATGTATGGAGAGGTACGGAACGCGCGTACACTGGCATCTGAGATTGTAAAGACACGCCAGG
>CALNCF010000273.1 GCA_937875035.1 uncultured Sphingobacteriaceae bacterium
CGCTGATCAGCTCACTGGTCGTTTTGGCCACGGTTTCCTGGCAGATCCGGTTCAGGTGCTTCACACTCATGTTCATCCGTTCGGCATAGTCTTTCGGAGATCTCAGGCGGATGAACTCGAGGTCGATCAGCTTTAGCAATTCATTATATTTCTGCAGATACAGGGGAGAACTCTCTCCCCCGCCTGTGTGCACAGGCTGGTAGATACGCGAAAGATCCAGGTACAGCAGGTCGCAGAGGCTGACGAGCGCCTGGAACTTGAGCAGGGAATCATCCGAGCGGAATTCCTTCAGGATCCGTTCAAAAAGAAAGGCGATACCCGGCAGCTGCGCTTCTTCGAGGTAGACTACCGGGCTCTGGCGGCTCATCGTGAAAAAGGGAAGATCGTCCAGTTTCCTGGTGGCATACGTGAGGTTATAGAACTCCCGGCTATGAAAGAAGATAAAGCCTTCCGTATCCTCCGAAAGATCCCAGTGATGCACCTGCCCCGGGGTCATCATAAACACGGCTCCCCTTTTAACCTCATAGGTATGGAAGTCGATCTCGTGCGTACCGCTTCCCCTGGTAAACAGCACACTTAAATAAAAATCATGCTTGTGCAGCCGGTCGATAAAACGATGCTCCCGGATGTGTTCCGGAAGGCCGTTGGCATAAAACGACCGCCGGTAGAAGGAAAAGTCTTCGAGGTGAAAAACAGGGGGCTTGCTCATGGGTATCGAAGATACGTAAAGATGTCCGTATTATCCTTTTTTCCGCGTGTTCTGTCCTGAATTCTTTTTATAATCAGAGGGATATTTGAATGATCAACGAAAGGAAATTATTATGAATCGTTTTATGGGAATCGTTCGCTGCAAATGTCCGAGATGCGGGCAGGGCGAAGTATTTAAGACCAATGCCATCATCACGTTCAAAACACCAGCTATGAATAAACGCTGCGACCGTTGCAACCAGGTGTTTGAACGGGAGAGCGGGTTCTTCTGGGGAGCAATGTACGTGAGCTACGCACTCACCCTGGTCGAAAGCGCCATCATCTTTCTTACCTGCCAGCTCTTTTTCGATGACCCGTTCGACTATGCCATCATCGCGATCATCGCCGCCGCCATGCTATTGTTCAGCATGATGAACTTCCGTTATTCGCGGATGATCTGGCTGTATATCTTCGTACCGGCGGCCAGGCAATCAGCCAAAGAAACAGAAAGGGTTTCGTAATGGTATGCCAAACGTACATGAGGGTGATGTAAAGGATTCACTTTATCTTTAGCAGGACTAACCACGCAGGCCATAGCCTGCTACCAAAAGCTCCGGATCTCTTGAAATAAAGCGGTTAATTCGTATTTTTCAATCATCAATTAGTACACTGATGATCCACGAAAAACTGTTACTGATCCTCTCGCTGCTCTTCGTCGTCTTCCTCTTGGTGATGCTGGGCGAAAAGCTGCGCATCTCCTACCCTATTTTCCTGGTCGTAAGCGGCCTGGTCATCAGCCTCATTCCCGGCATCCCCTCGATCAACCTCGACCCCGAGCTCGTCTTTATTATTTTTCTTCCGCCCCTTCTGTATGAAGCGGCATGGTACACCTCCTGGAACGACTTCTGGAAATGGCGACGGCCCATCAGCGTCTTAGCCTTCGGACTAGTCATCTTCACATCCGGTATCGTAGCAGTCGTGGCCAGCAGCATGATCCCCGGCTTTACCCTGGCCCTGGGCTTCCTGCTGGGTGGGATCATTTCTCCCCCCGATGCGGTAGCGGCAACTTCCGTGCTGAAAGGAGTGCGTGCACCAAAAAGAGTGCTGACCATCCTGGAAGGAGAAAGTCTTGTGAACGATGCCTCCAGCTTGATTGTCTTCCGCTTTGCCCTGGCAGCCGTTATGTCGGGCACCTTCGTATTGCAACAGGCCGCCGCCGACTTCTTCATCGTTACCTTTATGGGGGTGGTCACCGGGCTGATCATAGCGCATGTGATGTATGCCATTCACCGCTGGATGCCGACCAATGCCAGCATCGATACCGCGCTTACCCTCATGACCCCGTACCTGATGTATATCGCCGCCGAAGAGTTTCATTATTCGGGGGTGATGGCCGTAGTCAGCGGGGGGCTGTTCCTTTCCTTCCGTTCGCACGAGATCCTGAACTTCCGTTCCAGGATCCAAGCCAGCAGTGTATGGTCTACGGTGATCTTTATGCTCAACGGCATCGTCTTTATCCTGATCGGGCTGGAACTTCCGGTGATTGTAAGTACCCTGGGTGAATACTCGATGATGCAGGCCATCCAATACGCGCTCATCATTACGGCCCTGACCATCATCATCCGCATACTCTGGGTATTCCCGACCTCTTTCATTCCACGCTGGCTGAGTCCGCGGATCCGCAACTCGGAACCAAGCCCGGGATGGAGGGGCATCTTCCTGATCGGCTGGGCCGGGATGCGTGGCGTGGTATCCCTGGCCTCCGCTCTTTCCATACCGCTTACCTTAGCCGGCGGCGAGGCTTTCCCGCAACGCAACCTCATCCTCTTCATCACCTTTGTGGTCATCCTGGTAACCCTTGTGTTGCAAGGGCTGAGTCTGCCCTTCATCATCAAATGGCTGAAGATCGAAGAGAGCCAGGACTTCATCTCGGAAGAAGAGCAGGAAACAGCCGTCCGGCTGCACATGATGCAGGCCGCGCTGAAACGCCTCGATGAAAAGTATGTGCCGGAGCTGCGGGAGAACGAGCTCGTGGATAACATGAAGAAACAATTGCAGAGCAACATCGCGCTTTTCAACCAGAAGCTGGAATCGCTTGAATGTGATGAAACGGAAACGAACGAGCGTACCCTTTATAACCGGGTACTGAAGGATATTATTTCCGTGCAGCGCAAAGAGCTTCAGCGGCTGCGCAAGCAGCACCTGTTTGAAGATGATGTATTGCGCAGGCAGGAAGCGCGCCTCGACCTGGACGAGGCAAAGATCAGCTATAACATCCGTTGAACTAATCACCAGATATCATCTATGAAAAAACACATCTTACTTTTATTTCTCATCGCCTGCGGGTTGTACGGGTACAGCCAGGAGGGTTTCCCGGGTTATTACAAACAGCTCGACTACACGACCAAAGCGGATTCGCTGTACCGGCTCAGATCCTATGAAGCCTCGGCTGCCTGGTACACCAAAGCCATCGGCGTACAGGTAGAAAAAGGCATACAGGTGCCCCTGGCCAATCTCCATTACGGTGCGGCCTGCTCCTGGGCGCTGGCACAACAGCCCGACAGCGCTTTTTATCACCTGGAAAGATCCTTAGCCGCAGGATTTAACCTGGCCGAGCATCTTCTCGGCGATGCCGACCTGCAAAGCCTGCATACCGATCCGCGATGGAAATCCATCAGCGAAGGGGTTGCGCGAAACCTTCAGCGCGATCTCGACAGGATGAAAAAATACACGGAACGTACCGTGTTTACAGGAGATCCGGGGGAGATCATCTTCAGCCCACCTGACGAATATATCCGGCAGTTCCTCTTCAACGATACACTGCCTTTCGCATCCTTCAACCATGAAAACTTCCGCATTTATTTACGGGCTGATTCGTATACGGCTGGCCGCCTGCCGGAGCTGAAGCAGGAACTGTCTGAAGCCATGACCCGCATTAACCAGGTGCTGGGTATCAACACCTATTCCAAGGGAGTCAACCTGCTCTTTACCGATTCGAAAGATGAGATGAAAGAGCTGACCGGCTTTGCGGTAGGCGGAGGGCTCGCCCTGCCGGGACAGCACATGGTCTTTATTAACTCGAACAAGGGTACCCGCAGGCTGCAGGCCAGGCACGAGATCTTTCATATCGTTTCTAACGAAGCATGGGGCATGTGCCCTTCCCGCCTGCTGAATGAGGGCGGAGCTGTGTATACCGACAATGCCTGCTTCTACGACAACCCTGTGGATGTGATCAATGCCTACATGCTTAAGCATAAAAAGACAGTCCCTTTAAAAACACTCATCAGCGATTTTGACAACCTTGCCAGGAAAAGCGAGATCACCGCGTATATGCAGAGCGCGGGGGTGTTCAAATACCTGTATGAACGCTACGGGATCGAGCGTATGAAGCAGCTCTGGATACATGGGTTTGAGCAGTTCGAAACCATTTACGGGATCAGCCTGGAACAATTTGAAAAAGAGTGGCTGGCATTCGTTAAAAAAACGGCTGTACCACCCGGGATTGACTGGGACCGGCTGACCCATGAAGGCTGCGGCTGATCCTGCAGAACGTTCACCAGGGTACAGGCCAAAAATAAGCCCTTACCACACGCATTGTTTTCCAGGACGACATACCATTTCATCATTACTTCCTTATAATACAGCACATATGACCTGCTACCGGGACAGCCGGCTGCAGGTCGTATAGTATGCGGGATACTGACACTTATTTAACCAACTTGTCTACTTTTGAATCCTTTATTGCTATGGTGGCTTTGCTTCCTGATATATAGCTGTTCTATGGAATATGTATGGAGTATCCATGGAGTATCTATGGAGTATTGTACCCTTTAGGTATACCCAGGCATACCCTAACCCTTGCCTATATTGCCGGGAATGTATCAAAAACCTGTAAAAACGGTTGTTTTCATTTCTGTACCACTTCATGTGTGGTATATTTATACCGTTTTATCTGGCAGAACTGCCTGTTTATTCATTTACTTATGGCAATTAAAGACCATGCTATTACTTACCGGCAGGCAGGGTTACCTGATGCGCTTATCCTGCAACAGATTGCCCGGCAATCCTTTTACGAATCCTTTGCCGATCAGAATACAGAGGAAGATATGCGGCAATACCTGGAAGAGCATTTCAATA
>CALNCF010000274.1 GCA_937875035.1 uncultured Sphingobacteriaceae bacterium
GGATACGCGTGCCTACTTCCCGGCCTGGGTAAGCTATTACCAGGAGCTGCAATCGGCCATCCCCGAAGGCGAGCCGGGCATTAACCCGGGACTCATCTCCCGTTCGGAAAAGCTGATCATCATCTACGACTTCCAGAAAAAAGATCCTCTTCATTATTAACACCTAATAGGCGCGCCTCCGATTCGATCGCTATAAATTCGAATTAAATAGTATTTTTAAAACGTTTTGATACTAAAGGTGATGGTTTGATGCGTTATAAGTAGAATTTTTCAAACCGTTCCTTGGGAAATCACGCTTAATGAACACCATGTCTATAAAAAAATCCTTCTTCCTCCTCGGTTTAACATTCGTTTTGGTTCAGCCGCTTTTCGCACAGCAAACCCGCATCTATACTGATCCCGACAAGCTCTATCACTTAGGGCTCGAGCTCTACGACAAAGAAAAATACGGCGCCGCACGCGAGCAGTTTGAAAAAGCGCTGCGCATGGTAGATGAGCAGAACCTCAAGGGAAAGGAAGGATATAATCTCATCGCCATCAATTCGGAATATTACGCGGCACGCTGCGCCCTCGAATTGTTCAACCAGGATGCGGAAGACAAGCTCTTACATTTTGTGAACACTTACCCGGAAAGCCCGTTCTCCAAAACGGCGAATTTCCAGATCGGTAAATTCTATTACCAGCAACGTAAATACGATTATGCCCTGCGCTGGTTATTGAAATCGGATATCAGCAGCCTCACCGCAGAAGAACGGGTAGAATACCAGTTCAAAACCGCGTTCAGCTATTTTTCATTAGACAGCCTGAGCCAGGCCAGCGAAGGCTTTCAGAAGGTGAAGAAGCTCCAGAGCAAATATGCCTACCCAGCTACCTATTACTATGCATACATTGCTTACCGTCAGAAAGATTATGATACCGCACTGGAAAATTTCATCGCGCTGAAAGATTCGAAGACCTACTCGGAGATCGTACCCTATTACGTGGTGAGCATTTATTATGAAAAAGCACAATACCGCGAGTTGCTTAGCTATGCGAAAGATTATAAGGACAACCCGAAGGTGAAGAACCAGCAGGACATCCTGAAGCTGTCGGCATCGGCAGCCTTCAAGCTGGACGATTATCAAACAGCGATCCTGCTGTATGAAGACCTGCTGAAGAAAAACCCAACTCTCAGCAGCGCGCAGATATTTGAGTTAGGCTATGCTTATCATCAGACGGAAAAATACGACCAGGCTATTACATGGCTGAAGAAGATCAGCGAAGAGAATAATATTTACGCGCAGAACGGACTGTTCGCACTGGGCGATTGCTTCCTGAAAAAGGGAGATAAGCAGGCTGCCCGGAATGCGTTCTGGAAAGCATCGAAGCTTTCCTTCGACGCGAACACGACCCGCGAATCGCTGTTCCTGTACGCCAAGCTTTCCTTCGAATTACAGTTTCACCAGTTAGCCATCGACGGTTTCCAGAATTACATCAAGACCTATCCGAAAGAAGAGAATACCGAGGAAGCCAAATACCTTTTAGGGGAAGCGCTGATCTCGACCAAGAACTATAAAGACGCTATCGATGTGCTGGAAAGCATCGGCACAAGGAAAACAGGAACCGCCCTGGCTTACCAGAAGGTTTGCTATTACCGGGGTGTGGAAGTATTCAACGAAAAAGACATGAACGGCGCCATAGCCCTGTTCGACAAGTCGCTGGCTAATGTGCCCGACAAGAGCATCCAGTCGCAGGCTTATTTCTGGAAAGCGGAAGCCCTGTATAACAAGAATGATTTCGAGAACGCCGCGAAGAATTTCCTGCTCTCTGTTAACAATCCCAGCCTGACGGCTCTGCCTACTTTTAACCAGGCCAACTATAACCTGGGCTATTGCTATTTCCGCATGGAAGATTATAAATCGGCTGTGTATTATTTCGACAGGTACCTGAAAGCGGAGAAGCAGAACCAGAAGTGCATAAACGACGCGACACTGCGCATGGCCGATGGCTACTTCGTGATCAAGACCTACGACAAAGCGCTGTTCAATTACAATAAGATTATCAATGAAAAGCAAAGCGGCGCAGATTACGCCCTCTTCCAGAAAGGCATGATCCTCGGATTGCAGAATAAGCTGAACGATAAGGTGGTGACCATGCAGACTTTGCTAAGCACCTATCCTAAATCGCCGTACGCGGATGATGCTTATTATGAGACCGGGAGCGCGCAGTTCGTGATGAACAACATCTCTGATGCCATCGCGAATTTCATGCAGCTGATCAACAACTTTAAAGGAAGCCGTTATGTATCCAAGGCGAAGCTGAGCCTCGGACTGATCTATTATAACCAGAGCGACGACCAGCGTTCGCTGAGCATGTACAAGAGCGTGATCACCGATTACCCGGGTTCAGATGAAGCCAAGGAAGCTCTCCTGGCCATCAAGAATATTTATGTGGATGCGGGAAATGCCGATGAATACTTAGCCTTTGTAAAAACGCTTCCGTTCGCGTCGGTAACCGAAGGTGCGCAGGATTCCATTACATACCAGGCAGCCAATAACCGTTACCTGCTGGGCGATTGCGACAATGCCATTACCGGGCTGACTTCTTATATCGACAAATTCCCTTCGGGATATTTCATTACCGAATCGCATTACCATCGTGCTGAATGTTATCTCCGTAAAAAGAATGAAGAGAAAGCGCTGGTGGATTATACCTACCTGATCGACAAGAACAAGACAGTTTACCTGGAGCGCGCGCTGCTTATGGCCGCCCGCATTTCCTATAACCAGAAAAAATATGATGAGGCCGCGCAACATTATACCCGGCTGGAAAGCGTAGCGGAGTTCAAAGAGAATTTCGGCGAAGCGATCAGCGGAGCGATGAAATCGTACATGGCCCTGAACGATTGCGAAGACGCTATGAAGTATGCCAACAAGGTGATCCTGTTTGAAAAGGCTTCATCCGAAGATATCAATACGGCGCACCTGTACCTGGGCAAGTGCTACCTCGCGGCGAATAACCCCGAGTCGGCGCTCAGCGAATTTAACATCGTTACCAGGAGCACGGCCACCGAAACCGGGGCCGAAGCCAAATACCTCACAGCCCTGATCCTGTTCAATAAGGGAGAATATATCCAGTCGCAGAAAACCTGCTTCGAGCTGAGCAACCAGATCCCGTCGTACGATTACTGGATCGCCAAGGCATTCATCCTCCTGGCAGACAATTACCTGAAGCTCGGCAACGAGTTCCAGGCCCGCAGCACCCTGCAAAGCATCCTGGATGAGTACGAAGGTAACGATGATATCCGTACCACGGCACAACAGAAACTGGAATCTTTATCCTTGCCTAAATAACGAAGACCAACCATGAATAAGACATTCAGCATATATAGTTTAAGCAGCTTACTGATCCTGTGCGGGGGAACTGCCCTCGCGCAGAAAAACCTTTCCGAGCAGATCGATGTGGTGAGACCTTATAAGCCGGTGCTGGCCGAAGCTTTAAAGATCAGCTATAACCCGGAGATCAAGGTAGAGCCGAACCGTACAGGAGAATTCGAATACCAGGTCGACCCTAAAAAGGTAGACAGCATTTCGAAGCTCAGCGTGATCGGTGCGGAGAAGATGAAATCCGAAGGCATCGCGAAGCTTTATCCATCATATATCAAACTCGGCGGAGGTAATTATGCAACCACGTACGCGGAAGCATTCATTACGAACACCCGTTCCAGGGAATACCTGATCGGCACCCATTTAAAGCACCAGGCTTCGGTGGGCAGCATCAAGAACGCGGATTACAGCGAGAACCAGGTAGAGATCTTTGGCAGGAGGATCTATAAGAAGAGTGCGCTGTATGCTTCCTTTAATTATGACCGCGACGTGGCACACTTCTACGGGTACAACCACGACCTGTTCAGCTATAAGCGCACAGAAGTACGCCAGCATTTTAATTATATAGATATGCAGGCCGGCATTGAAAGTCACCATGCACAGGAAACCAACGCGTTGAATTACCGGTTAGGGGTGAAAGCATATACGGCTTCCGACCGTTTCAAAGCGAATGAGAACAGCCTTTCGCTCGACGGCCTGTTCGCGAAGAACATTGCCGGCGCGCCCATCCGTTTAAATACAGGGCTTATGTTCCGCCAGAACCAGGATTCCCTGAAGTCGGATCATCATTACTTCATGTTCAACCCGGCATATACCTATAAGCAGGATCAGCTTTCATTGACCCTCGGACTGAATACCTTTACCGAATTCGGCAGCAGATCAGCCTTCCGCATCTATCCTCACGTGATCCTGGATTATACGCTGATCGGGGATGAGATGATCGCCTTTGCAGGCATCACCGGGAAGTTGAAACAGAACAGCTTCCGCGATACCTATACACAGAACCCATTCATTGCTTCTAACCAGGTCTTCCTGAATACCAACGAAAAGATGAACCTCTTCGCAGGGATCAGGGGGAATATCAGCAGCAAGACCGCCTATCGTGTACAGGTAAGCTATTCGAACCTGGCCGATGTGCCTTTCTTCGTGAACGACACCAACGACCTGCGTAAGTTCGTGCTGGTATACGACGGCAAGAATACCACCCTGCTGAACCTGAGCGGAGAGTTCTCGCACCAGTTCTCCGATAAGCTGCGCCTCTTCGGAAAAGCCGAGATCAACAGCTATACCATGGATCAGGAGCTGGAGGCATGGCATGTGCCGCTGTACCGGGTACAGGTATCGGGCACCTATAATATCGCCGATAAATTCCTGCTAACGGCCGATGTATATGGTATTTCGAAGAGCAACGCCCTGATCTACACCCCGGACCCGACCGTGAAAGAGCTGAAGGGCATTATCGACGCGAACCTGGGGATCGATTACCGGTACTCGAAGATCATCTCTATCTTCCTAAAAATGAACAACCTGGCTAATACGCGCCAGGAGCAGTATCTGAATTATAAGAACTACGGGCTAAACGGTTTACTGGGAGCAACCTTCTCCTTCTAAGCACCCGTCGTAAAAATTTACACGCATTAGAAGTAAATTCATACATTTGGGGGTTCATTATGATTCATTTACCCGCACATATTAAGGCATTGCTGCTGCATCACGATTGCGTGATCCTTCCCGGCTTGGGGGGATTCGTGACGAATTACCGTCCGTCTGTCCTTCATACCCAGAAGCAGGTATTGCGCGCGCCCGGTAAATCAGTCGCCTTTAACCAATCGCTGAGCCTGAACGACGGCCTGCTGGCGCATCATATTGCGCAGGCTCATGGCTGGAGCTATGAAGAAGCGCTTGATCAGCTTACCCGTCATTGCGTGGAAATGCGCCTGGATATTTACCGTGGTGAGAAAGTACGCATGGAAGGGGTCGGTATCCTTCATTTCAGCGCCGCTGGCACCATCATTTTTGACCCGGAAGCCGGCGAGAATCTCTTGCTGGAATCGTACGGGCTGGAAGACCTGCATGTAACACGCATCAAACGATCCGGGGAAGAGCAGGTAATGCCTGCCGATCCGAAGGTGATCCCGGTTTCACGTACCGGTTACCGTAAATTCATCCGGAATACCGCCGCGGCAGCTGCCATTGCAGCGATAGCCATCGGCATCTATATCAACAGAGAAGTAATACTGGAGAAGATCCAGCAGGACCCAATATCCCTGCACACGCAAACCGCCGAGCTCTTCCCTTTTGTAGACTCTTACCAGTACAGCAGGCAATTACCGGTACCCGCTGTAATAGCCCCCGCAGAAGCGCCTGTTTCCCCGGATGAAGACACCGTGTTCATTGGAAGCATCAGCGTTAAAAAAGAACTCCGGGCAGAACCCACCACAACGGCTGCCAGTACCGGCGGACGATTCGCATTGGTTGCCGGCGTATTCCGCAAGGAAGAGAACGCAGGGAACTATCTGGCAGAGCTGAAAAATAAAGGCGTGAATGCCACGTTAGACAAGAGTTCCAAAGGGGTTTACCGGGTGATCATCGCCACGTACAACGACCGTAACGAAGCCGAGCTTCAGCTCAAGGCTGCAAAAAATATTAATAAAGACAGTTGGATATTAACCTTATAACCGCATAAGAAGCAAACATGATTCTTTTACAGATAACAGAAGCAGGAGCTGCCGTGGCAGACACCCTCTTACAAACCGTGAATGCATTACCACAGAGCAAAGTTCCGGAGCAGCTGAACCTGCTGCAGCTGATCATGAAGGGCGGCTGGGTGATGATCCCGATCCTGGTTCTTTCCGTGATGGGATTGTATATTTTCTTCGAGCGCTATTTCACTATCCGCAAGGCATCCCGCGACGAATCATCGCTGATGATGCAGGTGCGCGAGCTCATTAAGCAGGGGAACCTGCAATCGGCAACCGCTTTGTGCAAGCAGGCGAACAGCCCGATCTCCCGCATGCTTCAGAAAGGACTGGTACGGATCGGTAAGCCGATCAAGGAGATCGAAGGAGCGATCGAGAACGTAGGCAAGCTGGAAGTCGCGAAGCTGGAACGGAACATTTCGGTGCTGGGCATCATCGCGGGTATCGCGCCGATGCTTGGTTTCGTAGGTACGATCTCCGGGGTTATCAAGATCTTTTATAACATTTCATTATCAGATAATATCAGCATCGGTATCATTTCCGGCGGTCTATATGAGAAGATGATCACATCGGCAGCGGGCCTGATCGTAGGGATCCTGGCCTATATCGGTCACCATGTGCTGAACATGATGGTAGACAAGCTGATCCTGAAAATGGAAACGGAATCGATTGACTTTATAGACCTCTTAGAAGAACCGAGTAAATAATGAATCTGAGAAGACGACATAAGATTGCGGCAGAGGTGAGCACAGCCTCGCTGAACGACATCATGTTCTTCCTGATGCTGTTCTTCCTGATCGCATCCACCCTGGTGAACCCCAATGTTGTGAAGCTGCTCCTGCCGAAGGCATCCAGCGGACAAGCCCTCGCAAAGAAGACCATCAGTGTTTCCATCACCAAAGACCTGCAATACTTTGTAGAGAAAAAACCTGTAGCGCCTTCGCAGATCGAAAATGTATTAAAGGGTTACCTCTCATCGGCAGATGAGCTGACCGTGATCTTATATGTGGACCAGACCGTACAGATCCAGAACATCGTAGATGTAATGGATGTATCGAACAGGCTGAAAGTAAAGCTTGTATTGGCCACCGACCCTAAATGAGTAACACCATCACCGGATACACATACACGTGGTAGCAAAAGAAGAAAATAATACGCTGAAAGGCATGCTGAGCTCGCTGGGGATCCATATCGCGGTCCTGGCGGCATGTTACTTCTTTTATATCAATGTACAGATCCCTACCGAAGAGATCGAAACCGGCGGGATTGTGATCAATTACGGTACCAGCGATGAAGGCATGGGCACGGATTATACCAGCACC
>CALNCF010000275.1 GCA_937875035.1 uncultured Sphingobacteriaceae bacterium
AGCTGGCAGTTGGCGAACGCGTATGCGAACGAGCTGGTGCTGAGAGCGCCGAAAGACTTCTATGATTTCCGTTTTAAGGGAATGGTGTATAACCGTTCCGGGGAAACGTTCCGCATGGATTCCGTTTTCATCCTGCCCTTCTATAATAAGGAAACCTTCGCCCGCAGGTCGGCAAAAGAGATCGACCGTTTCAGCGGATCGCTGAACTCCCTGCAGGTACAGGGCTTCGCGTTCGCTACCAGTCCTCGCCTGCACCTGCGCGCCCGTCATGCTCGTGTGAATTTTTCGGTGGAGTCGTACCGGGATAAGCGCCAACCCTTCCTCAAAGATCATCGTACCCCCTTACCTGTAGAACTACTGGCGGATATGCCCTTCGGCTTCGCGATCGATACGGTTTCCGTAGAGAACAGCTATGCCTCGTATGAAGAGTTCCCGGAGAAGAACGATTTTCCCGGCAAGGTGACCTTTGAAAACCTGAACGCCAGCCTGTATCATATTACCCAACCCATGCAGCAGCCCCCTGTTATGGAAGCCAGGGCTATGCTCATGGGGAAGGGGAAGCTCCTTGCCTCGTTCCGCTTTCCGCAGGAAGCCGGTGGCCGGTATACCGTCAGGGGCAGCCTTAAAGATTTTGAGCTTCCGGCCATCAACCCCATGCTCGAATCGGAAGCTAAAATGAAGATCGAAACGGGTTACCTGCAAGCCCTGAATTTTGAATTCGGATATAACGATACCCGTTCCGAGGGTGTGCTGAGCATGGATTACCGGGATCTGAAGATCGCTGCCCTGCAAGCTAATCAACCTAAAAAGAAAGCCGGGCTGAAGAGCATGATCGTCAATTTATTAGTTGTCCGTAAGGAAGAGCCCGGCCAGCCCGAGCAATACCATAAAGAAGGAACGATCGGCTTTACCCGCGATCAGAAACGCTCCATCTTCAATTACTGGTGGAAGTCGCTGCTCTCCGGCATCAAGGAGGCACACCTCAGCGGCGATGCCGGCAAGAAGGAGCAAAAGCGATAAGTACCGGAAATCATGATCTTAAGCTATCTTTAATATAAACCATTCACTAACTGGTCCCGCATATGGAAACATTAAAAAACGGGGATTTTCTCCCTACACTCTCAAGGGTATTGTTTGTATTGATCGCTCTGGGGTTCCTGACCTATGTCGGGCAGGGTATTATCGTGCCGATCGCATTTTCAGCCCTGTTGGCCATTATGCTCATCCCGGTCTGCACTTTCTTTATCCGCAGGCTGCACCTCAACCGGGTATTGTCGGCGCTGCTCGCTGTGCTGCTCGCCTGCCTGTTCATTGCCGGGGTGATCTATTTCCTTTCGGCGCAGGTAAGCGGATTCGTGCAGGATATGCCCGCGATCAAGAAGCAGCTGAACGAGCACATCTCCACTCTGCAGAAATGGCTCGACAGCCGCATGCATATTTCACGCAGCGAGCAGACCCAGTACCTCTAG
>CALNCF010000276.1 GCA_937875035.1 uncultured Sphingobacteriaceae bacterium
GATTACCTCGCGGTAGCCTATGCGGATGAAGGGGTATCGCTCCGAAAATCAGGGGTCACCCTGCCTGTTATGGTAATGAGCCCGGAAGTATCAGCCTTTGAAGCGATTGTAAAGCATTGCCTTGAGCCGGAGATCTACAGCTTCCGCATCTTACAGATGTTCAGCGATTACCTCAGGTCTGTAGGAATGAAATCGTACCCCATCCACATCAAGATCGACACCGGCATGCGCCGCCTGGGTTTTGAAGAGGAGCAGGTGGATGAATTACTAAGCATATTGAAAGACCTGGAAGAAGTGAAAATCCGTTCAGTGTTTTCACACCTCGCAGGCTCGGAGGAGGCGGTGCACGACAGCTTTACGGCGGAGCAGATCACCCGCTTCGATCTCATCAGCGCTAAGATCGTCGGCAATACACCTTACCCGGTGATCAGGCATATTGCCAACACCGCGGGTATCCTGCGCTTCCCGCATGCCCATTATGAAATGACTCGCCTGGGGATCGGCCTGTACGGCGTAGATAATACGGGTGAACATGCTTCGCAGCTGCAGCAGGTAGGCACCCTGAAAACAACCGTGTCGCAGGTAAAGCATGTGAAGAAAGGGGAGACCGTAGGCTACAGCCGCAAGGGCATCGCTTCGGAAGATACTATGATTGCCACTGTAAAGATAGGCTATGCCGACGGTTATGTACGGACATTCGGCAATGGCAGGGGCTATATGATGATCAACGGGCAAAAGGCTCCGACCATCGGGAATATCTGTATGGATATGTGCATGCTCAATGTAACCGGGCTACAGGTGAAAGAGGGCGACGAGGCGATTGTTTTCGGCGAGGTTCCGGCGATCACGGAGCTGGCGCAGCAGGCAGGCACCATTGCTTATGAATTGTTAACGAATATTTCTCAACGTGTGAAAAGGGTATACTACTATGAATAAATTTCTGAAACTGCTGCTGAATTATTTCTTCAAAGGAATACTGATCATTATTCCTCTCTTTGCATCAGGGTATGTGATCTATTATGGCATTACACGTGTCGACAGCATTGTCGACCTGGGTTTTCCTGGCGCGGGAGTACTGATCGTTTTACTGACCCTGACCCTGACCGGTTTTATGGTAACCACATTTATCACGGAGCCGATCTTCAATTACTTTGATAAGCTGATGAACCGGGTACCCTTGTTCAAGCTCATCTATTCTTCGATCCGCGACCTGCTGGAGGCCTTCGTGGGAGAGGACAAGAAATTCAATGAGCCGGTGCTGGTCGACATGGGCCAGGACGGCATCCGCCAGATCGGTTTCCTTACGCAGCACGACCTGAAAGCGATCGGGCTGGAAGGCGATGTGGCCGTGTATTTCCCGCTGTCGTACAGCTTTGCCGGTAAGGTGATGATCGTTCCCCGGGAAAAGATACAGGCATTGAATATGAAAGCTTCGGATGCTATGAAATTCTTGGTGTCGGGCGGTGTGAGCGAGCTGGCTTAACCGTTGTAAAATAAATATCCCCCGGGTGTTCTGCTGGCAGGATCCGGGGGATAGTCTTTATAAGGAGCATACTGCTTAAAAGTTCGGCTTCAATACATATTCTTCGTAGAACTCAACAATGTGCTGCACAGCGTCTTCCGCGGTGTCGACCACTTTGAAGAGGAACATGTCGGGCGGGCTGATATTGCTCTCTCTTTCCAGCATCACCTGCTGGATCCAGTCGATCAGGCCACCCCAGAATTCCGAGCCTACCAATACGACCGGGAAACGGGCCACCTTACCGGTCTGGATCAGGGTTAAGGCCTCGAACAATTCGTCCAGCGTGCCGAAGCCTCCCGGCAATACCACGAAGCCCTGGGCATACTTTACGAACATCACCTTACGAACGAAGAAGTAATCGAAGTTCATCAGCTTGTCGAGGTCGATGTATGGGTTATGGGTCTGCTCGAAAGGCAATACAATGTTTAATCCCACCGATTTTCCGCCGGTAGAGCGGGCGCCCTTGTTACCGGCTTCCATAATGCCGGGGCCACCGCCGGTAATCACGCCGTAACCTTTCATGGTCAGCTGCGCGGCGATCTTTTCTCCGAGGAGGTAATACTCATGATCCGGCTTTGTACGTGCCGAGCCAAAGATCGATACACAGGGGCCGATCTTGGCCATCTTCTCGAATCCTTCTACGAACTCGGCCATCACTTTAAAGATCTGCCACGAGTTCTGGGTCTTTATTTCATTCCAGTCTTTGTTCTCAAATGCTCTTC
>CALNCF010000277.1 GCA_937875035.1 uncultured Sphingobacteriaceae bacterium
TGCTATACAGCCTTGATTTTTGCCTACTTTTTATCAAGAAAAAGTAGGAGAGAAATGTGTGACAGGTAAGATCGGTGTAAATTCACCTTCTCTTCAGCTACGGTTACTTTGGATCAAGCCAAAAGGACAAGGATTACAAACACATTGATCAGAACCTCGCCACGACCCGCAGGTTAAGCTGCCTGGAAGTAAGGTAGTTCGGAACCGCGTACTGGCTGTCGCGCACATCACGGATCCAGAGATACGAAATGGTATTCGAACGTTTCAGGAGATTGAACACCTCCGCGTACAGCATGATCGACCGGAACTTCCAGATGTTAGACTTTCCGCCTTCGTTCCTGCTCAGCAGCTCCTTCGAAAACCCGATATCCACACGCCAGTAAGGCGGCATACGAAGCGTATCCTTGTAACGGTTAAAGTCCGGCGGACCAAAGGGCAGCCGGGAGCCAAACACCGCGTTCAGGTGAACCTTAACGGTCGGGTCGTTCAGTAATTTATCCTGGAAGAAGATAGAAAAGTTCACACGCTGATCGGTAGGTCTCGGGATGAAACCCGGCTCCACCTTCGCCGAATCGTTGCCGGCCTGGTCTTTCAGGAAATAGAAATCACCGTTCAGGTCCTCCTGGGTTTGCATCACCGACAAGCTGAACCAGGATTCCAGGTCCTTCACAAATTCCCCGTTGATCTTAAAGTCCGCACCCGCGGCATAACCGCGCGCCGTGCTGTTCGCATAATAACGGATGCGCACATTGTCCACCTCGTAAGGAATCAGGTTATCCATTTGCTTGTAGTAAAGCTCAGAGATGAAACGGAACCTCCGGTTACCGAAAGCCCGGAACTGGTAATCGCCGGCCAGCACATAATGAATGGAGCGCTGCGCTTTCGGGTCCGCGTTCAGCGTACCGTCGAAGCTACGCATCTCCCGGTAAAAAGGCGGCTGGTAATAATAGCCCACCGAAGCGCGGAACACCACATCGCGGGTCCAACGAGGCTTCAATGACAGCGTTGCCCTCGGGCTCAGGTTCAGCTCCTCGTTATAATCCCAGTAAGCCGCGCGCAGCCCCATAGTGAGCGATACCTGTCCCGAATCCGACAGGGAAAAAGTATTCTGAATGTATGCGTTATAGCGGTTGCTGCTCAGCCCGATACGGGTCTTCACCACATCCTGCATCAGCACCTGGTTGCCGTTGTTCGGCACGGCATAGCCCGCCGAGTCGATCAGGGTCCATTCGCTTAAACGGTCGTTGATCTCCTCATGCTGGTATTTTACACCCCATTGCAACAGGTTCTTCCGGTAATTATAGATACCCTTATGCTCATAGTTCAGCACGGTCGCGTCGAGGTAATTGCGGGCATGGTTCAGGTAGGCCCCGATCCCCCGGTTAGCTTTTACCTTGCCGAAGCTGTCCTTTCCGAAATCACTCTCGATCTCATCAAAAATATAAGAGCCCTCAATGTCGAACTTCTCCTCCTCCAATGTATTAAAGGCCGAGCTGATAAACTTCAGGGTCAGATCATTCGAGGGCGAATAGGTCGCTGATACCGCGCCGAATTTCGATTCATACTGGTCGAGCTCCTGCCCCTCGAAGAATACCCGCAATCTCAGGATCTCGTTAAAGG
>CALNCF010000278.1 GCA_937875035.1 uncultured Sphingobacteriaceae bacterium
AGATGCCTTTGGAAGTCCGAAGAACATTCGTTTTTCGTATGCCACTTCGGAAGAACAGCTGACCGAAGCCATGAAACGTATTAAAGAAGCTTTAAGTAAATTAAAATAAAGAGCGTGATGTCATCCTATTTCGACCAGGTTTTTGAATCGTTCAACGGAACACATGTATTAGTGATCGGCGATGTGATGATCGACTCCTATTTATGGGGTAAGGTAGAGCGGATCTCGCCGGAAGCCCCGGTGCCGATCGTATCGGTGACCAAGAAGGAAGACCGGCTGGGCGGCGCGGCAAACGTGGCCCTCAATCTACAGGCTATGGGTGCAAGCCCGATTCTTTGCTCCATGATCGGTGATGATGACAACGCGGTGAAGCTGCTGAACATCCTCGATAAACAGGGCATCTCGCAGAAAGGGATCATTAAGGGTGCGCACCGCATTACAACGGTCAAGACCCGGGTGATCGGTCATCACCAGCATATCCTGCGGGTAGACGACGAAACCGACAAGAACCTGGACGCGGCCGAAACCGCTGCCCTGCATACGCGGATCGTTTCCCTGATGGATGAGATGAAGATCGAGGTGATCATCTTCGAAGACTACGACAAGGGTGTGATCACCCCGTCGCTGATCGGCGGAGTGGTAGCCGAAGCCAGGAAAAGAAACATCCCGGTAGTAGTCGACCCTAAAAAAAGAAATTTCCTGGATTATAAAGAAGTGACACTTTTCAAACCCAACCTGAAAGAGCTGAAGGAAGGACTGAAAATAGATTTTGACCATACCAACCCGACCGAGCTGCGTGAGGCTGCGCTGAAGCTGCGCGATGCGCTGCATGCAGACATGGTGATGATCACCTTGTCGGAACACGGTGTATTCATTACCGACGGCACACACGACCATCACCTTCCGGCACACATCCGCAATATCTCCGATGTATCGGGCGCGGGTGATACCGTGATCAGTGTGGCTTCGCTTGGCTTAGCCAAGAAGCTTGCCCCTGCTATGTTTGCGGCCCTGGCTAACCTGGCCGGAGGACTGGTATGCGAGAAAGTGGGCGTGGTACCCATCGATAAAGATAATTTATTGCAGGAAGCCCTATTGCTGGATGAAACTCCGGAACCGTAAGCTCCTGCTCTTTTTTTGTGTGGCATGCGCCGGCATGTTCCGCCCTGCCTTTTCGCAGACGATCAGCCAGGTGGAATATACCGGGCTGCAAAGAACAAGACCGCAGTTCATCGCTTCCTATACTCAGACTCCATCCTGCTCAACAGGGATGTGCTGAACCTGATGAACCAGAAACATTTCGAGTCGGTCAATTATACCATCAGCCCTTCCGACAGCACAGGCCAGGAGGTCCGGGTCGTTTTTCATTTTAAGGAAAATTATTCGCTGTTGCCGAATATCGATATAGGGATCACCAAGGATATTTACCGGATCCAGTTAGGGATCGTCGACTTCCATTCCCTTGGCCGCGGCGGCGCCATGAACCTGTATGTAAGGCAGTTCGGGAGAACTTCTGTTTATTTCACCGGGGATTACCCTCATATCCTCGGTAAGAAACGCGGGCTGATGTTCAATTTCATCAAGAGCTCTACCTTCGAGCCTATCCCCGAGAACCGGCAGCGCACCGACTTCAACTATGACCTCTGGACCGCTTCCCTGTTTTACAGAAGAGATCCGAACGTATACAACACCCTGAAGATCGGCGGGGGGTACCAGTTCGAGCAGTATACCCGCAGGTATCCCGATACCCTCGAATCCCTGAACCAGACCAGGCAGACCAACCGGATGATGCTGCGGTCGATCTATAAATTTTACGATGTGAATTACCGTAAAGAGATCGTCGACGGGTATTCAGCGGAGCTGACGATCGATGGAGCCATCCCCTTTAACCAGCACCCGGGCCAGGCTACTTATTCAGGCAGCGAGCCCATGGTGAAGGCACTCCTGGAGATGAAATGGTTCTGGGTACCATTCGCGAACGGGAATACAGCGGTACGACTGCGCGCAGGCGCTTCCAAAGCCGGTATCTATGATCGCTTCATGATCGACGATAATGTGAACATACGGGGCGCGGGCTACCGTAAAACCAGGAGCAGCACGGAGCTGGTAACCAATATCGAGCATCGTCAGACCTTTTACCGCCACAAATACGCAACCCTGCAAATAATTGGCTTCGCCGATTTTAACCCGGAGATGATGTATGTGGGCGCCGGGGGAAGGATGTACATCAGCCGCTTCCACAATATCGTGGCACGGGCCGATTACGGCTTCAACATACGGGACTACCGCCAGGGTGGAATCGTAGCGGGCATCCATCATTATTTTTAGGCTTATTTCGAACGGATCGCCTCTACAGGATCGAGCTGTGATGCGGAGAATGCGGGCATAAACCCGGACACTGTCCCGATGATCACCGATACACTTAACCCAAGCACGACATTACCCATGGTCATTACCAGGGTGAAGCCTGCCGCTCCCGCAGCCAGCGTGATCAGGTAGACCACCAGCAAGCCGATAATCCCGCCAATGAGGCATAGCACGATCGATTCGAACAGGAACTGGAAGAGGATGAAATAATTCTTGGCGCCAAGCGATTTCTGGATCCCGATGATATTGGTCCGTTCCTTTACCGATACGAACATGATATTGGCAATACCGAAGCCTCCGACCAGGATAGAGAACCCACCGATGATCCACCCGGCCATATTCACCACCCCGAACAGTGATTGCAATTGAATGGTGAGCATGCTCGACTGGTTCAGGGCGAAGTCATCTTCCTCCCTCGGGCTGAGCCTCCGGATGGAACGCATAGCTCCTTTCAGCTCGTTGGATACTTCGTTTAAGTCGGCATTCGGAAAGCCTTTGACAATGATCATGGGATTATAGCGGTCGCTGCGGGTATCGACCAGGTTCCGGGCATAGTTGATCGGGATGAATATATTTTCATCCATGGAAGTGTTCAGCAGGTCGCTCCCCTCCTTCTTCAATACGCCGATCACCTTGACCTTACGCCCCAGCACCTTAATATCCTTCCCGATCGGATCGGCAGTACCGAACAGTCCCTCGGCTACAGAAAAACCGATAACAGCATAATTACGGCCGCTTCTCGACTCGGTAGCCGATAAATAGCGTCCTCTTTCGAACTCCATCGACTGTACCTTATTAAAATCGTGCGAACCGGCAATGATGCTGATATTCTCTACACTGTTTGATTTGTATTTGACCACCTTATTGCCCATGCTGATCTGGAAGCAGATGGCATCTACGTGCTGCATGCGCTTTTGCAGCTCTTCATATTCCCGGTAGCTGGGATTCGGACGGTTGAAGTACTTCCACCAGGGAAAATCTCCCCCGAAAACCCAGGGCCATTTCTGCACATACAATACCTTATCTCCTAATTTCTCGACACTGTTGGTAAGATTACGTTCGAGGGAATCGACTATGGTAAAAACCGTGATGATCGTGAATATGCCGATAGAGATACCGAGCAGGGATAAAAATGTTCTGAGCTTGTTCACCCTCAAGGCATTAACAGCAAACAGGGCACTCTCTTTTAACAGGCGGAGAAATAGCATAAAACAAATCTAATTAATAAAGCGTCTTTATGGCGCGCATCACTTAAAATTTACGTTCGCTGCGGCATAGGAGCAGGAAGTAAGCGTGGAGCTCCTCCTTTTTATTAAATATAAATTTACATACACATGAGAATTTATTGTTAAATTCGCTGCCTTGTTATAAAACGCCGTTATAAGCCTTAAAAACGCTGTTCCGGGGTTAAAACCAAATAAAAAAATGAAGCTATCCCAATTTAATTTTCACTTACCCGAATCATTAGTTGCCTCTACTCCGGCTAAACAAAGAGATGAATCCAAGCTAATGGTGCTGCACCGTAAAACGGGAACCATTGAGCACCGCCTGTTTAAGGATGTACTGGAATATTTCGATGAGGGTGATGTGATGATCCTGAATAACACCAAGGTATTCCCTGCCCGTATGTACGGCAACAAGGAGAAAACAGGTGCGCAGATCGAGGTGTTCCTGCTGAGAGAGCTGAACCACGAGATGCGTTTATGGGATGTGCTGGTGGATCCTGCGCGTAAGATCAGGGTAGGTAATAAACTATACTTCGGAGAGGATGACCTCCTCATCGCTGAGGTGGTGGACAATACGACCTCCCGCGGAAGAACGATCCGTTTCCTGTTCGACGGAACCGATGAGGAATTCCGTAAAGCCATTGAAGTGCTGGGCGAAACCCCGCTCCCTAAATACATCAAACGTAAGGCTACTGCCGACGATAAAGAACGTTACCAGACCATTTTCGCGAAGGAAGAGGGTGCAGTAGCGGCTCCGACCGCCGGGCTTCACTTCAGCCGCGAACTCTATAAAAGACTGGAGCTGAAGGGCATCGATTTCGCTGAGATCACCCTGCACGTAGGCCTGGGTACGTTCCGTTCTGTGGAAGTAGAAGATCTCACGAAGCACAAGATGGATTCGGAGCAATACATCATTACCGAAGAAGCCGCGAAGATCGTGAACAAGGCGAACGAGGAGAAAAGAAAGGTATGCGCGGTGGGTACCACCTCGATGAGAGCCATCGAATCATCGGTATCGGCAAGCAGAACCCTGAAGCCGGCGAACGACTGGACAAGCAAGTTCATCTTCCCTCCTTACGATTTCAGCATTGCCAATTGCATGATCACAAACTTCCACACCCCGGAGTCTACACTTTTAATGATGGTAGCCGCTTTCGGAGGCTATGACTTCGTGATGGAGGCCTATAACATTGCCGTTAAACAAAAGTATCGCTTCTACAGCTATGGCGACGCGATGCTGATCCTCTAAAACATAAGCAAGTGCCGGCCCTTACGGCTGGCACTTTTCATTTACACGTTATTCACCTGCTTTCGATGGAATCTCCGTTAAAAAAATATGTGATCATTGTAGCCGGGGGCTCCGGGGCCAGGATGAAGAGCGCTGTTCCCAAACAGTTCCACGAATTGCTGGGCAAGCCGGTGCTGATGCACACCATCGAAGCTTTCGCGTCGGAAGCGGTACAGGCTGAGATTATCCTGGTATTGAATGTAGATTACCATACCCTTTGGGAAGAGCTGGTAAAGAAGCACGATTTCCGCGTTCCTTTTACATTGGTAAAGGGTGGAAACACTCGTTTCAGCTCGGTAAAGAACGGGCTGAAGCATGTAACGAAGAACAGCCTGGTGGCTGTGCACGATGCTGTTCGTCCGCTGACCGGTGAAGCGATCATCCTCGAGGCCTTTCGCGTAGCGCAGGAAGAAGGCAACGCAGTGGTAGCGGTACCGGCCAGGGATTCTATCCGCAGGCTCGCCGGCAGCCGTACAGAGGCGGTTACGCGCGAGCACTATTATATGGTTCAAACCCCGCAGGTATTCAAAGCCTCAGTCTTATTAAAGGCCTACCAGCAGGAATTCCGGAATGAGTTTACCGATGATGCTTCGGTGGTGGAGCGCATGGGGGAAACCATACACCTGGTGGAAGGAAGCTACGCGAACATCAAGATCACCTTCCCGGAAGTTCTCATCGTCGCCGAAGCGCTGCTCCGTACGCGTAACCAGTAAATCTCTTAAACAAAAAATCCCGCCGGGGCGGGATATCTCTTAGTATTCATCTTCATTAAAGAAGAAATCGTCTTTTGTCGGATAATCAGGCCAGATCTCCTCGATGTTTTCATAAGGCTCACCGTCATCCTCCAGCGCCTGCAGGTTTTCGATCACCTCTACAGGGGCACCTGAACGAATCGCATAATCAATCAATTCATCTTTAGTAGCCGGCCATGGAGCGTCTTCAAGGTGTGATGCTAATTCTAGTGTCCAATACATAGTATGATGTTTTTAAGTGATTGCCTGTTTTTATTTTTTGTGCAAATGTAAAATAATTACATAAATATCAAACAGATGTTTAAATGTTGAGAATTTGTTCTGTAACGATGGGGGAAGCCTGCTTATTTCATCCGGGGGATCCAGGCATATTCCTCTGCATGCAATTCATGGCCCAGGGCGCGCGAAAGCACAAAAAGGTAGTCGGATAAGCGGTTGAGGTAGATCATCACCTTTTCCTCTACCGGGCTGCTCTCCGAAAGGTGTACCGAAAGCCGTTCTGCCCTGCGGCATACACAGCGCGCGATATGGCAATAGGATACGATGGGATGCCCGCCGGGAAGAATAAAGCTTTTCAGCTCGGGAAGCGTTTCGTTCATCCGGTCCATTTCTTTCTCGAGCAGGTCGATATCTTCCTGGTGCAGATCAGGGATCTTCATCTTTGATTTGACGGGATCGGACGCGAGCGAGGAGCCGATGGTAAAAAGACGATCCTGGACTTCTTTCAGGATGATCTTGTACGATTCGGCAATGGGTTGATCACGGATCAGCCCGATGTGTGAGTTCAGCTCGTCGACCGTTCCATAGGCTTCTATGCGGATGTGATGTTTCGGT
>CALNCF010000279.1 GCA_937875035.1 uncultured Sphingobacteriaceae bacterium
CCATCGGCGGACTTGTGCTTGCTATCGCCGGAAGGTTCCTGTTCATCAAAGAGCAGGTGCAATACCACAACTTTGTATTTACCGTTGAATCTGCCGACCGCAGAAGAATTAAACGGGTTAAAGTAACCATCAATGAGCAACCTTAAGCAATTACTGTTCTATACTTTTTTTACCGCAACCACGATCGTGCTGCTTTCTTCCTGCGGAAGCGATTATGCGCCCAAGCCACGCGGCTATTACCGGATCGAGCTCCCTGCAAAGGGGTACAAGCATTACTCAGGCGCCTGCCATTATGAGTTCGATATTCCGACCTATGCTGAAGTGGTTCCCGACAGTTCCAGGGATACACGTCCCTGCTGGACCAATGTGGTATACAAGGGTCTGAACGGACGGATCCATATCAGCTATTATGATATTAAATCACCGGAGATGTTCGGTAACCTCATCGAGGATTCCAGGAGGCTTGCTTTTAAGCACACCGTGAAGGCTGAAGGAATAGACGAAAGCCGCATCTCAAATCCTAAGGAAAAGGTGTATGGACTTTACTATGCTATTGACGGGAACACCGCTTCTTCAGTTCAGTTCTTCCTTACAGACAGCAATAAGCATTTCCTGAGAGGCGCGTTGTATTTCTATACCGAACCGCGCCAGGATTCCATACAACCTGTACTCAACTTTGTAAAGGAGGATATCGACGTTATGCTGAAAACCTTTAAATGGAAATAGCTTTCGTTTAGAAGTCGAGGCTTAATGAGAAATAATAAGCGGGCTTCTTTTCCACTTTTGAATTCTGCACACCCCATGCCGTATCAAAACGGATAAAATACCCGAAGATCCGGGTTCGGAGTCCGCCGCCGAAGCCACCCACCACCGGGTATTTCGGCTCAATAATAGTGAGCTTTACCGGGCTGGTTTCCGACTGATCCACAATACGGTTATACCTGTTCTCCGCGCTCATCGGGTCTGAGCCCACCCATGCCGCACCCACATCACCGAATGGAACGATCTGGAAGTTCTTCACGAAATCCGATTTGATCGGGCGGTTCAGCAGATATGCGAACACCGGGATCCTGATCTCGGTATTGATTACCGCAAAATTATTTCCATTACGGATATTCTGGGTGAAGCCACGCATGTTCGTAGCCAGAGCCTGGTACTTATAATTCCGGGTCTGGTCGATCTGGATGTTCCGGTTAAAGCGCGGTACGATCCAGTTGTCAACAGCCCCAAGATAATACATTACCTTCTCGTTGAGAATGGAGCTCGCACCCGCCACACGTGCCGCGAAGATGATCTGCCGGCTGATCTTTTCATAATGCCTGAAATCGAAGCCCAGGTTGATCATGTCGCCGCCACCCGAGCCCAGCTCCTTGTACTGTTCCATATACACCTTGTAACGCGTACCATTGTACAGGTTCAGTCCTCTCTGGATGGTATTATCAAAAACATATTCGAGCTTGTACCCGGCATTATCCTCATAACGGTTGGGCTCCAGCAGGCTTACAATATCCGTGGAGAGAAAAATGGTTTCATCACGGCGATAGAACAGGGTACCCCGAATACTTGCCTGTTCATTGAACGGCCATTTGGCGATCGCTTTTACTTCGTAGCTGTTCGTGCGTACAGCCCCGAAGCCGGAGAGGTCGTTTCCACCTTGCTTATAAAAGATGAACTGCTTGTCGAGCCGCTTCTTCAGGTTCTCAAAGCTCACATAATATTCCGGGATGGTCAGATCGCCGGCCAGGCGAAATCCCCCGCTAAAACGGTAGTCCTCCATCAGGTCGCTCGTTCCCACCTTGATCAGCGCGTTGATGCTTGAATTATAGAACACCGGTCCCACGCCCGTAAACTGCTGGTAGGAATTCGACAGTAAGCTATTGTCGAGCTGGCTCACTACGTAGTTCGTGGAAAAGATCGGCAGGTAAGGAATCGGCGACGACTTCGTAAAGTAATCATCGAGCGACGGGATCTTATCCTTTGCAAATTCGCTCTGCTTCTCTTCTTTTTTATCGAAATAAAAAACCTGGCTTCCGCTATCCGTTTTCACCAGCTTCTCTACGGTTTGATCAGACTTTTTCCGCGGAAAATCTGTCTGGAAGTAATAGACATCCTCTTCATACTGCGGCAAGGGCGCTGCTGCCGAATCCGTTCCCAGGGAATCTCCGATCTGTTCCGCGCGCAAGAGCGAATCGGCCAGGATTATGGAATCCTGCCGTTGCCGGTCGAGCATCTGCTGGTACTCCATCTGTAATTTCTTGTCTTTAGCCTGCCGATAGGGGGTCTTCTCCGGCTCAGCATCGAGCATTGTCGCGCGGCGGTTCTGGATGTATACCTGCGACTGGTTTTTATTAAAGATGATCTCCGATAAACGCCGGTTACGTTTCGACACATCCTGTGTAAGGATGTTGCGGCTGTAGTTCGTTACCGGTACCGTGCTAAAGGTATCGCGGTACACCGAGATGGTGGTATCGTACCAGAAGATCGTGGTATCATACTGGTAGGCTATCACGCTGTCGAGCACTACCATGTAACGGTTGTTCACACCATTCGCATCACTCAGGTAAGCGACCTTTCCCGTATCAAACTCTACCGGCCTGGTCTCATTTACAAAGGGTGTATTGGTAATACGTTGCAGCTTCGGATCGCGCAACTGGTAATTATAGTAGAACAGGTCGTAATTATTGAAAGCGGGAAGCTGGTTGAAGGTGTCCTTCTTCAGGCTGTCAGTATCCCGGTTCGAGCTGAACACGATCTTCGACGAACGTTCAATAAAGCGCGGGTTCAGATCATCATACCAGTCGTTGGTGATCTGCTCATCCCTGCGGGAAGGAATATCGAACACATAAATATCCGACTGCCCGTTCCGGATCGCCGAGATCACCCATTTCCGCCCGTCGGAAGAATAATCGAAGTCAAGCACCTTCTCGTACTTATACATATTCACCTGCGTGTTCTCTTTTTTATCGTTGAGGTTGATGATCTCAATGAAGGCTTCGCTTTTCTTTTCATAGCTTACGGCAAGCAGGATACCGCTCGGATGCCAGGAAATAATGGGTTCGGAATTTTCGGTGATCAGCGCGGGAGATTTTTGTCCGGCCCGGAACACGCGACGGGTCTTCTCGGTAGTGACATCATATACATATACCGAAAATCGTCCCTGGCGATTCACGATGTACGCATAGTTCTTTCCATCCGGACTGATACGGAACTGATCGTAACGAAATTTCCGGGTACGCTTTTTCATCTTATGCGAGAAGCGCTCCTCTGCCGGAGGCGTTGTTTTTCCGATATCCAGCTTATCGTATTGAACCTTGTAATAGTCGAGCCATTTCGGCGACAGCTCCTTAAAGTTCAACCCGATGATATACATAAATCCATACTCCGCATTCTTGTTCACGCGGGTCATGTACACGATGTTCGATACCGAAGAAATTCCGAAGTTATCCACTACATATTTCCAGATCGAATGTCCTGCGATCTTCGCATCATTATCCATTAAACGGTTGAACTTTTTATAGCGGCCGCTGAGGATCCCGTCTTTCAGCTCGTTGTCGAGCTCGATGTTCCATTCTTCAGAGATATATGAAACCAGTCCCGGCATGAACCAGTCGGGCAGGGTCAGTAAAGTAGAGTTGGAAAGCATCTCCTGGATGTTTCCGCCATAGAGCATTTCATTGATCAGCACCTGGGCGATACCCTGGCGGATCTGCTTGCGCAGGTGCGAGGTATTTCCATCAAAATAAACAAATATCTTGTTCCCTACGATCTGTGTCAGTCCGCCCGTGTTAGCCGCCGATTCGGTCACTAACCCAAGGTTCGTCTGCTTCAGGTCGGAGAGCTTGTTATAGGCCAGGATCTTGATGCGGCCTTCAAGCTTATAGTCGAGGATATTTTCGATCTCTTTCAGGTTCTGCTCGGCAAGCTTGCCCACCGTAACACCCATCTCCTTTCCGTTCTTATAATAGTAGGTATCGAAATGCGGGGAGCGGTAATAGAACCATTGAAAATCCTTGTACTGTACACGGTTTTTGCCAAACTCGGTCTGGGTTCCCTGTGCCTGTGCCAGCAGCTCCTGCGGAAAACAGAAAAGGGTAAACAGGAGCACATATATTACGTTTCTGGCAGACATGCTTGGCAATGCGTTTTTCCGGTAGATTCGAATCCGAAATTTAACAATTATTCCACGAATACCTGTATCCCGCCTGAATTTTGCTGAAAAATAACCGATACGCGCATCATCGGTTTAAAGGATCATTATGCTGCGCAGAATACTATCTTTACGGCGAATATGGTACAGATCAAATCATTTACATTTAACCCCTTCCAGGAAAACACGTATGTGCTTTACGATGAAAGCAAGGAATGCGTGATCATCGATCCGGGCTGCTATGAATTTCATGAGAAGCAGGCTTTACTGGAGTTCATCAGCCGCGAAGGCCTGAAACCAGTGATGCTGCTGAACACCCACGCCCACATTGATCATGTGCTGGGAAACTATTTCGTTCACCAGACTTACGGGTTGAAACCAGTCATGCATACCGCGGATCTGAACATACTGAGAGCCGTGCCGGCTTATGCGCCGAATTACGGGTTCAGGTATGATCCGTCGCCGGAACCGGAATCCTTGCTCGAAGAGAACGATACTGTACGCTTCGGGCATTCTTCCTTAAAGGTATTGTTTACACCCGGGCATTCTCCCGGCAGCATTTCTTTCTATTCGGAAGAAGACCGTTTCATTATTTCCGGTGATGTCTTATTTTCAGGAAGCATTGGCCGTACGGATCTCCCGGGAGGTGACTTCGATACCCTGATCCGGTCCATCAGAGAAAAGCTGCTGGTGCTTCCGGCAGAGACTACGGTTTACAGCGGACACGGACCATCCACCAGCATCGGCGCAGAGCAAAGACATAATCCATTTTTAACATAAACGCGCAGGCAGATTGAGATACGCTTTTTACATAGCTGGCCGGTATTTATTCTCGAAGAAATCGACGAATGCCATCAATATTATTTCGATGATATCGATGCTGGGCGTGTGTATCGGAAGCGCTGCGCTGCTGGTGATCCTCTCGGTGTTCAACGGCTTTGAAGCGATCAACCTTTCTCTTTACGAACGGCTGAGCCCTGACCTGCAGATCAGCTCGGCACATGGCAAGCTGTTCGATCCGGCCCGTATTCCCGCCGGAACATTTTCCGCTTATCCGCAGATCGGTCACACCGTACAGGTGCTCGAAGATAACGCGCTGTTAAAGTATGGCAACACCCAATATTTCGCTACGGTTAAAGGGGTCGACCAGGATTTCCTGAAATACCGGGATCTCGACAGCCTGATCTCCGCGGGAAAGTTTGTGCTCGAAGATGCCGATGATAACTTCGCCGTGATCGGCCGGGGTATCGAATACAGCCTGGGCATTGATGTTACACAGCCCATCGACCAGATCAGCGTTTTTTCTCCCCGTAAAGACGCCACGGTTTCGCTTCTTCAGCCCGAGCGCGCATTAAACCGTATGGAGATCTACCCTTCGGGGATGTTTGCCGTACAACAAGAAATGGACGACAGGGTGATCTTTGTTCCGCTGCGGTTTGCCCGACAGCTCTTCGAGGAGCAGAACCAGGTCAGCAGCATAGAGGTGTACCTGAAAAACGCGGACGATATGAGATCTGTTCAGCAGAAGCTCCAAGCTTCGCTGGGAGATTCATTTAAAGTAAAGAATCGTTACCAGCTCAATGAATTACTCTATAAAATATTAAACACCGAAAAATGGGCGGTTTACCTGGTGCTCACCTTCATACTGGTGATCGCGATCTGCAACATTATCGGTTCGGTTACCATGCTGGTTATTGATAAGAAGAAAGACATCGGAATTTTAATGAGCATGGGCGCCAGTCACCGGGTTATCCGTATGATCTTCCTGCTCGAAGGCCTGCTGATCTCCGTGTCCGGCGGATTGATCGGGCTTACGCTGGGCGGGCTGTTTGCCTGGATACAGGAACAGTACGGGTTCATTAAGATCCAGGGGTCGGGAGATTTCCTGATGAGCGCTTACCCGGTAAAGATTATCTTCAGCGATTTTGTACTGGTCTTCTGTACGCTTTTCCTGATCTCTTTTATGGCTTCCTGGTTCACGGCAAGACACACGGTAAAAAGTTTCGGGCCGTTAAGAGATGCTATTACTGAATAAAAAAGGAGGAATTATTTGGCCGGCTGTTCGGCGGCGAGCAGGGCATTGTATTTCTCCAGCAGCTCGATGTATTTGTATCTCCAGAAGCTGGCTTCCTGCGCATCGTCTTTGAACTGGAAAGGAAAGTTCGTATCAATATTATATTTCTTCCCATTCTCTTTGACCTCCTGTGAAAAATCGTGGTTAATGTAATCGCCGATCTGGCGGATCGTATCCCAGGGAATAGTTTGTGAATGAAAATAGTTATAAACCGTTTGGCGGGTTACACCCAGTTTTTTGGCTAAACGGGAGATACTTACCCCGCTGGCTCTCACTGCTGTTTCAACTATTTCACCATGATGCTTCATTCAAACTAATTTCATGAATAACACCATGGCTTTTGTTTACGTATTATGTACATTATTTATACCATAACGTATAAAATATTTATAATTACGTCTATATTATTTCAATTATTATCCATAAAAATGTAGAAATGTAAAAAGAAAACGTGGTCCCGCCTTACAGCAAAAACCACGTTCCACATTATATTTTGAATTAAAAGCAGATTACTGCTGTTTCACGAACTGAACATTAATAAACATTTTGATATCATCTGAAACAACTACACCACCGGCTTCCGTTACGGCGCTCCATGTCAAGCCAAATTCTTTACGGTTTATCCTTCCGGTTACTTCAAAACCTGCCTTGGTGTTTCCGTAAGGGTCCACCACCGTACCTCCGTATTCCACACTTAACTCTATGGGCTTCGTCACATCGCGGATCGTCAGATCACCTGTCAGCTTGTAATCGCTGTCGCTTACTTTTTTGAATGATCTTGATTCGAAAGTGATGTGCGGGTACTTATCCGTAGCAAAGAAATCATCGGATCTTAAATGCCCGTCGCGATCGCCGGCATTCGTATCAATGCTGGCCGCGTCGATCTTAAAGCTGATCTTCGCATCCGTGAAATCATCGCTGGCCGATTCCATCTCGCCGCTGAACACCTTGAAGGTTCCGGTTACGGTAGAGATCACCAGGTGTTTCACCTTAAATTGTACCTCAGAATGGGATGTATCCAATGCCCATTTGGTTGTGTTTGCTGTATTGGTCATATTCTTATGAATTGGTTTGCTTACTCAACACCCGGATTAATTAAATGTTTAAACACCTATTTATGATAATCGACAACTTTCTGAAATACAACAATTTAATTTTATTCCGGATACTATAAGACGCTTACCAGTAACGCTGGCTGATAAGGTAGCTGTTCACATAATCGTGGATACCCTCTTCGAGGGAATGGAAAGGAAGATCGTAACCGATGGAACGGATCTTCTGCATATTCGCTTCCGTAAAGTACTGGTAGGTATCGCGGATGTCTGCCGGAGTATCGATGTAAGAAATACGGGGTTCCTGTCCGAGAGCGCGGAACGTAGAGGCCGCCAGGTCGTAAAAAGTGCGGGCCTTACCGGAACCGAGGTTATATATACCGGAGTTTTTCCGGTGATTCATGAGGAAGAAGAGCACGTTCACCACATCTTTCACATATACGAAATCGCGCATCTGCTCCCCATCCTTAAATTCTGGATTGTGCGAACGGAAGAGCTTCATTTCCCCGGTTTTCCGGATCTGCTTATAGGTATGAAGGATGACCGAAGCCATGCGGCCCTTGTGGTATTCGTTCGGACCATACACATTGAAGAATTTCAAGCCGGCCCAGAAATAGGGCTGCTTTTCCTGGCTGATCGCCCATTTATCGAACTCGTTCTTGGATTCGCCATAGGGGTTAAGCGGCTTCAGCTTCGGGATCAGGGCATGATCGTCGTCGTAGCCAAACTCACCCAAGCCATAGGTAGCCGCAGACGAGGCATACACCAGGGGTAAGCCGTAGGTAATACAGATGCTCCAGAGCTCTTTGGTATAGTCTGTGTTCAGCTTCCAAAGCAGCGCACGGTCGAACTCAGCGGTATCGGTCCGTGCACCGATGTGAAAAACGAATTGTACCGTTTTATGATTTTCTTCCAGCCAACCCGGAAAAAGCTCCCGGTCTACCAACTCTGCATTCTTGTTTTGCTCCGCGTCTGAAAAATCATCTACCAGCACCAGGTCGGTATAGCCTTCTTCGTTCAGTTTCTGTACCAAACAACTTCCAATAAAACCTGCTGCACCTGTAACGATGATCATAGAATCAATCTGCTGAGTTTATAAACAATCCTTTTTCTGAGGAAGGAATGATCTCTATCCGGCGTGCGCGCTCAAACAGCGTACGCACCGCTTTTCTTCCTTCAGGTCCCAAATCTACGGAATATTTGTTAACGTATAATTCAATGTGTTTATACATTACCTCCTCGCTCATCTCCTGCGAATGCCGGCGCACAAAATCCAGCGAGGATTTCGGATTAGCAAAAGCGAACTCCACACTCTTCCGCAGCACCCGGTTCAGCTTCAGCTGCGTATCAGGGTCATGCAGGCGGTTCACCACGATGCCTCCGAGGGGAATAGCAGCGCCGGTTTCCTGCTCCCAGAAATCACCCAGATCCCTTACTTTATGCAGTCCTTTGGCCGCATAGGTAAAGCGATTCTCATGGATGATCAGGCCCAGGTCGATCTGGCCATTTAACAAAGCTTCTTCGATCTCCGAGAAGAGCATTTCCCTTTTATCTGTCAGCCCGGGATAAGCCAGGCTCAACAGGAAATTAGCCGTCGTCAGCTTACCCGGAATTCCTACACGCAGGTCGGGCTGTATCGCCGCTTCCGGCAACGCTTCCCTGGCAATAAGCAGGGGGCCTACGCCGAAGCCTAAGGCGCTCCCGGCATCCAGCAAGACATACTGATCCACTAAGTAAGCAAAGGCATGATAGCTGAGCTTGGTGATATCCAGATCCTTCT
>CALNCF010000280.1 GCA_937875035.1 uncultured Sphingobacteriaceae bacterium
GCCGATACGGCTGAAGTAAAGCTGGAGTTCCGTGATATTATCGGTAACCCGAATGTAGAGTTTCGCCTGGCGAAGCTTGACCCCGACGGTAACTGTACAGATGGTATCACCCGCCACTATTCCTTATCGACCTTAGGAGGTACCGACATTGCGAGCAACGATCCGCTTGTGAAAGCAGTGGTAAGCTGGGATAGCCGTAAATACCTGAATATCTATGTGGTGAAAAATGTAGTGAACGCGGGAGCCTACGCGTACCTGCCGGGCACATGGCCTGCAGGTTCCAACCGCGACGGGATCGTTTGCCGTTATACACAATTCGGTGGCATTGGCCCGAGCTCCGGTGGAAACCTTGCCGCAAGAACACTGACCCATGAAACCGGACATTATATGAATCTTCGTCACGTTTGGGGCAGCACCAATACACCGGGACTGGCCTCTAACTGTAGCGACGATGATGGGGTAGATGATACGCCTAACACCATCGGTAACCAGTTCGGTTGCAATAAGGATGCGGTTAGCTGCGGTACCCTGAATAACGTGGAAAATTATATGGACTATGCCGAATGCGAGCGTATGTTCACTTTCGGACAGGTAGATCGTATGGATGCAGCGATGAATTCAACGGCATCCGGACGTAACGGATTATGGGCGCCGTCAAACCTGGTTGCTACCGGTGTGAATGATGGCTATGTAGCAGATGTATGTATCCCGAAACCTGAATTCAATGTTGTTCGTGTAGTGTGCGCAGGTTCATCCCTCACCTTTAAAGACAATAGCTGGAATGCTCCTGTAGATGAATGGACATGGACCCTGGAGGGTGCTGATACAACGGTTTACCATGTACAGAACCCGGTGGTTGTGTATTCAACTCCGGGTACGTATCGCGTAAAGCTGAAAGTAGCGAACGCTTCCGGAGCAGACAGCGTTGTGATGGATGATTACATAACGGTATTTGAAAATCCATCTTCCAAAGTGTTGCCATATATCCAGGATTTCTCCAGCAAAACCGATGTTGACAACAATGTTTTCGTATTCTCTGACCAGGGACCGAAATGGGAGTATACCACGGCAGCCTCTTATTCAGATACCGCCTCCTTCTCGCTGCGTCTGTACAATATGGCGGTAGGAATGGAAGATGCGTTTATGCTGCCTACCCTGAACCTGACCGGTTACGAAACCCCTACGCTTCGTTTTAAGCTTGCATATGCAAGAAGAACGACCGCTTCATCAGACCAGCTGAAGATCGATGTGTCGCGTAACTGCGGGGTTATTTATACTGCACGCTATACCAAATCGGGAGCGCAGCTGGCTACTACTTCGAATGTGGTGAACAACTTTGTGCCCACTAACGCATCGCAATGGAGAGAAGAAACAATTTCCCTGTCTTCTGTAAAGAACGCTGAAGCGGCATTTATCCGCTTCACGGTAACCAGCGGCAGCGGTAACAACATCTATATAGATGATATTGAAGTGTACGATGCGGCCGCAGTAGGTATCGACCGTAATTTAGCGGAGCAGATCAACCTGGCGGTGTACCCGAACCCGGTACAGGATATCTCTACGTTCCGTTTCACCCTTCGAAAGCCATCGGCTGTTAAAATGAGCCTGCTCGATATTACCGGCAGGGAGCTGAGCACGCTGATGGAAGGTAACTATGCAGAAGGCGATCAGGCCTATACCTTCGATCGCAGCAGCGTAGAAGCGCCGGGAATGTACCTGCTTCACCTCACGGTGGATGGTTATTCCGTAAATAAAAAGGTGCTGATTTACTGAGCGAAGTAGCTGAAATTATTAAAATTTATATATTTGCACCCATTAGCTCTCCTGACTAAACACAGGAGGGCTTTTTACTTTACAAACAGGAAAAACTATGCTTAATATCGTACTTTTTGGCCCTCCCGGCGCAGGCAAGGGAACACAGTCGGAGAACATTATTGCAAAATATCAACTTGTTCACCTGTCTACCGGTGATATTCTCCGCAGTGAGATTGCAAACGGTACCGAGCTTGGAAGAGAAGCCAAAAAGCTGATGGACCAGGGTCTGCTTGTTCCTGATGAAGTAGTGATCGGTATGATCAGCAATAAGCTGGATGCCAATAAGGATGCGAAAGGCTTTATTTTTGATGGTTTCCCGCGTACCGTGGCACAGGCGGAGGCGCTCGATACCCTGCTTGCTTCCAAAGATGCTTCCATCTCGATGATGATCGCGCTGGAGGTGGATAACGAGGAGCTGATGAAGCGCTTGCTGCTGAGAGGTAAGGACTCCGGTCGCCCGGATGATGCCAACCCTGATATTATCCGCAAACGTATCGAAGAGTACAATAACAAAACAGCGCCGGTGGCGAATTTCTATAAGGCGCAGGAAAAGTTCAAAAGCATTCACGGTATCGGCTCGATCGAAGAGATCTTTGGAAAGATCTCCGGCACGATCGACGCCCGTTAACCGTTCATTCTATTATTAATTCTTAACTAATGTCAGGCTCGAATTTTGTTGATTATGTGAAGGTCTGCTGCCGTTCAGGCGCAGGGGGTGCGGGTTCTGCACATTTACACCGCGATAAGAAGACCGCTAAAGGTGGTCCCGACGGTGGTGACGGCGGCAGAGGAGGACATATTATCGTAAGAGGTAATAAGCAGTTCTGGACCCTGCTCCACCTGAAATACCGTAAGCATATTATTGCCGAGCCCGGACAGGTGGGCGGAAGCGCGCTGAAAACCGGCCGCCAGGGAAAAGACGAGATCCTGGAGGTACCCTTAGGCACCATTGCCAGGGACGCGGAAACCGGCGAAGTTCACTTTGAAATTACAGAAGACGGGCAGACAGAGATCCTGACCCCGGCCGGACGTGGTGGCCTGGGCAACTGGCATTTTAAGTCGCCTACCCAGCAAACCCCGCGCTTTGCCCAACCGGGCGAGCCTGGTCGCGAAGAATGGAAGATCCTTGAGCTGAAGATCCTGGCTGATGTGGGTCTTGTAGGATTCCCGAACGCGGGTAAATCTACACTACTTTCCGTAGTTTCTGCCGCAAAGCCCGAGATCGGCGATTATGCCTTTACTACCCTGGTGCCTAACCTGGGTATTGTTGCTTACCGCGACAGCAAATCATTTGTCATGGCAGATATTCCGGGGATTATCGAAGGTGCTTCACAGGGTAAGGGATTAGGTATCCGTTTCCTGCGCCATATCGAACGGAATGCCGTGTTATTATTCCTCGTACCTGCCGATAGTAAGGATATCCATGCAGAGTACCGCATCCTCCTGAACGAGCTGAAACAATATAACCCGGAGCTGCTGGATAAGCCGAGGGTGCTGGCCATTTCCAAGTCGGATATGCTCGATGAGGAGCTGGTGCTTGAAATTAAAAAGGATTTACCCGACATTCCTCATTTGTTTATCTCTTCAGTTGCCCAGAAGGGACTCCAGGAATTAAAAGATCTCCTTTGGAAAACCATTAACGCATAAGCTTTTTTTGCTGTAAAGCCCTGCTTTATAGCTTCGTTTTAATTTCGTAACTTTTGCTTTTCAGGAAGCATAAGGTAGAAAGACGTTAAGTTACATGAAACATGGACAGACTAAAAGGTAAGACCATACTCCTGGTAGAAGACGATGATGTAAGCCGTTTCCTGATGAGGAAGATCATGGGCGACTGGGGCATCATACTGCCGGAAGTAGAGAACGGAGTGGCTGCGCTCGAGTACATCAACGGACATCATATCGACTTGATCTTAATGGATA
>CALNCF010000281.1 GCA_937875035.1 uncultured Sphingobacteriaceae bacterium
TTAAAAGTTTTGAAAAATAACTTTCTCAAAAGCGGACTACGTTCGATCTTAATGTGTGTAACTCTAGCACGTCGACCTTCAATAAAGATATCATCGGTTGGTAGCTCTCTTGACTGAAGTTTAAACGGATATATTGCGTCATCACTTAGTGATGTCATAGAAATATATTCCTCATCTCTTTGTTCTTTAGGCTCTTTGTAATTAGGAGTGATCAAGTGTTGAAATCCATCATACGCCTCGTAATCTTTTTCTGAAATATCGAGAAATAATGCTCCGCCATGCCACTTTAATATACTAAGTTGACTAATGAAAATCATCATTTCTCTAACTTGTCTTTTTTCGTCCCCTTCAGGTTTATAATTTGTCGGCTTTAAATTATAATAATATTCTATCGGTTCAATACCAGTACAATTATTACCAATAATTATCGAGAAAATATCTTCCAAAGTGATATTGGCGATTTCTCCCTTCTTAAATTTAACAATGAGATATTTCAGAACTGCACAAAATGGGTATACTAATTCAGATGATTTTTTATAGTCATTGAATGCAGGAAAAGGATATCTAAAGCGAGGAACGAATGTTGATATAAACTCATCAACTTCTAATTTTTGAGTTACAATTTTTTTGCAAAAGTCCGAAATATATAACCTATTATTTATACTTGTTGCAAGAAATGAGCATTCAAAAACTCGCTTATAATTACGCCAAACCTTGTATGAATTCGGAGCAAATGGAAGATGTGTATTTGCTTGTAATTCATCTCTTAAAGGATCAATCGAATTTTGATTAATTATGACACCATCTAGAGTGGAAAGACAATAGGCTATCTTTGTAAGGTTTTCATACTGAAAATAGCTTAATCGTCCCTGATCCCAACGCCATTTCATTTTAATATCCCTTTAGCTTTAATTATTTTTATTTTCTTTTCAGCAACTTTCAAAGCTTTTGACGCGCATTCGTCAGAAACAATTTCACTAACAATTTTATCGCTCAAATATTGGATCATTAATATCTCCTTGTCAATTTCGATAACTTCTGAAAGTTTCGATATATGTTCTCTTGTAGGTTTGCGACAACCCTTTTCAATTTTACTTAGTATTGATTTGTCAATCTTTGATAAAACTGCCACTTGCCTTAATAAAAAACCTCTTGATTCTCTTGCGTTTCGAATTACAGCTCCGAATGATTGCATATATATATATTTGACAATTATTGTCAAATATAGTCTATCAGATAAATATTAAGAAAGAAGGTCGTTTGTTCTTTATTAACATTTGTGAAATTCTTGAGAAGGCCGCCTCTATAATAATTCCACAAGTTCAATCTGTAATCCCTGAGCGACTTCAAAGAGAAAATATACACTAGGATTGACCTTCCCAGCTTCTAACCTTTGTACAGACTGCTGGTCCTTATTGATCGAATTTGCTAATTCGGCTTGACTCATACCTTTTTCTGTTCGTATTTCACGAATTCGATTGCCAAGCTTCTTTAACAATTGTTCCTTTTTCATGGGAACATAAAAGAATAACAAACAATCGATATGTTGTACAGCGCATTTGTTGTATTTTCAAGCTCTAATACATATTTTGGAGCAATTAAATCGGAAATATGAACATAAAAGCACTATTAGCAACATTCGCTGTAATGGGTACCCTTACTGTCATAGTAATTAGTACTGACCTTAATGAAACGAAGAAGGAAACACCGGTTTCAGATAGTCTTAAAAGGGAAAACATCAAGCAGGTAGATAAGATTAATCAGGACACTATTGACATAAACATTGTCAGAAACTATAGATTTCTTGAAGAGACAGAAACAATTGAAAAAGCTGTAAATGTTCTCACAGGAATGGAAGGAGAAACGACATGGCAAGCAGGTACTCTTGATGAGAAGAACCCTAATGTTGGTGTTGTGGGTATTACCATTCAACGTATGTTTGGCACTATTCGAAAGGAAAAGTTAGAGATTTACTACTTGGTTAATCGAACCACAAAAGAAGTGGCATTTCAAGCAGTTAAGATTGATGGTAAAACTTATGCTGATTACTTAGGGGCTTATCAACTTAGTTTTCGATTGAGTAATGGAATGTAGCCTTATATATAGAAGAGAATTAAGGCGATTATCTTACAGAACCTAATAAAGGTTGTTTTTTCGAATAGCTATAAATATTATTAGCTGATGATTTACAATTTGACGCTAATACATAATCTGTGTGTTGTTATCAGGAATAACACCCGCGATTTTACTTTGGATCAATTTACTCAATGGTATTTAGAGAAAATCGTTTTGGGAACTGGAGGGTGGGATATACATAAGGAGATTATCTTTCATCTTGATCTGAAGATAACAGATAGTGTCGTAAAATTACATAAGGAAATTTCATCTTATGAATGATCTTTAAGGTGCTTTTTCATCGCAATGAAATAATCCTCTTTGGTAATCAGTTCGTAAAGCTGTGTAGTGTATAAAAGTGCTGCTCCAGAAATCGACATTTTTGATACTGCTTCTGTTGTAGTTACAAAAATTCTGACTTCTTCTTTCAATGCATCATATTTCTGTTGAACGGTTTGCTTTTGCTTTTCTGACTTCATAATTTTAATCTTCATAAAATTATATAAGAGGAATCAGAAGTTAAACTGATTTACTTCGATTTAACAGGATCGAATGTGTTTTGGATTAACTATATGTAAAAAGATTTAGAATGTGTTAGACATAAGAGAAAGCTATCAAAACTAAAAGTAATTTTCTTTGCGTTTTTTCTGTTTCTTTTTAGGACCGAACATCATATAACCAACACCAATAACACCTAGAAATGCTAAACCCTTCAATAAAAAATTACTGTCCTCAACCGGAGTCTCTTCTGGCTTATTGATAATTTTTTTCTGCCAATAAATAATCTTTTTATTTAGATCGTTGAAAAGGACTTCTTTGACTAGTTCATCCTTACTCGTAAATTCATATCCTTTTAAATTGATCTCAATGCAGTTGTAGCAATGATCACAATAGAATTTTTCTTTTTCTGAATCTACGGGATTACTGACAAGTATTTCTACATACAAACACTTTTCATCATCTAAATTAACTGTAACATCTGGTCGTACAAATGAATTGATTGATTTTTCTTTTACTGGATTACTGTAAGAAATATGTCCATAGGTGGGGATGTGAATGGCTGAGTTCTCAATAATAATCTGTTTCGCCATTTCATGCAAAGCTGTTTCTTGACCACCTTTACAAACACTTTCATCATAATGTCTAAAATGCCATTCGTTCTTTTTACCTTGAACTGCCATCACAACCTCTCCACATTTTGGACATACACAATTACAAGATAGCCCATTCAAAGCTTCAGAAATGGAGATGATTTTATTCGTATTCTTTTCTTTACCTAATAGAAATTGAGCCATAGAACCGTTGCTTAATTAATCGAAATATAACCAATTTCAATAAAAAGGCTCGGGGTTAATTCCGAGCCTTATCATCTTCGTTATTCAGAAGGAACTTTATGTGGGGCATAAATAACGTCCCACAGAGCTTCTTCTACCATATACTCCAGTTCCTGTATTAAATCATTTTTGATTGTAAGGTCTGGTTGCTCATTGAATTTCCTTAGCATACTTCTAATATCGTAGTATTGCTTAGGGTACTTGAACCGATTTTCTTTTTTCCCATCTTCAATTATCTTCATCACTTTCATATGTCCACCCATCGATTCAATCCCTTTCATTGAGAGTTGGTCTTTGAAAGCTCGTACACTGAACAGTGCTTTATCATCGAATCCGATAACGTCTCTACATTTTTGAATCGACATGAATTCCTTACACCAAGCCTGAACTAATTTATCATAGAACTGTTCATCCATTACTAATCGCCGAACCGTAATATTTGCTTCATTGAAGTAGGTGTCGAGGTTTTTCATCAGAGACAGTTCATAACGAAGAACATTTTGCCCTTTGAAATCCTCTATGATCGGAGTACTCTTACTTTTTTGTTCTCTTACTTTATCGTAAAAAGTAATCTTCCTGTTCCCATTCATGAAGTATAATCCATTAGGCTGTTCAATTCTCTTGTAATAGTTCGTTGTAACCATTCGATCATAATACGCTCTTACTGGTTTCGACATGATAAAGTTTTCTGCTACATCTATTCTTGTTATCCGACCGTACATGATTGGAACATTCAGGTCTTCTCCCAACTGAATAATAGCCTGTTTTAACTGTTCCCAGTTTAAAGTGCTTTGATTTTGCCCGTTGAAAAAGTACTTACATATACTGCCACAGATCGTTAACCTGCTTTCGTTAAAACTAACCTTCATGTTTTTGACTGAACCATGTGTCGTTATCTTTCCATCTTCTCCTTTTACCTGATAAGTGTCTCTAATTTTATCTGTGTTTATCATTAGGATATTATCCATTTGATCGTTCGTAAACGATATTTTTATTGTATCCACCATTGTGATGTTGTTTGTTTTTTTAATCGATTTTCAATCGATTTCTTTAATGATTTAATAATAATTATGTACTTAATACAAGACTGGAGGAGACTAACCTGCCAGCCTTGTATATTGACTTTATTATGCCCCTTGCTTTACCTTAGTGTAAGGATTGAGCGTGATGTAATTTGCAGCTCTTGCTTCTTTGTCCACGATCGGTAACGATCTGTTGTTGAGAATCCAATCTTCTGCATCCTCCCGAAGAAAGAATATCTTACCACCATTGGGGCGGAAATAGCAGATCTTTCCACCTGATGTTAGCTTGTAAACTGTAGATTTCGCTAGTCCTGTGTATTCGCAGAACTCTTTAAGGGTCATTACATCCTTTCGTTGGGCTTCTTCGCCCAGCCTTTTGAGCATGTACTCAATAAGGTCTTCCTCTGTACGTTGTTTCATTTTCTTATTAGTTCAAATTTTTGATGCCACTTGCAAATGGCGTTACCTGAATTCAGACTGCGAAAATGGGAATAACGAAGAGGGGTAATGGGTAGCAATAGGTAGTAACGAATAGGTAAAAATTATTTACCTATTCGTTGTATAGCATCAATAATGTTTTGGATATCTTCAATTCCTCTCGATTTTTGTATTGAAGCAATATTCGAATACTTTGAACTGATTGACTTAGGTGAAAATGGAAGATTTTTTTTATTACAGAAATGTTGAATTAACAATTTCGGAACGGAAGTGCTTTTATGAACAATACTTTCTGATTTCAGTAAATCCAGCAAATGCATTAACAGTATGTTATTTCCCTTCCATTTAATCGGAAGTGCATTAATGTATTGAGGAGTGAAATGAATATGAAACTCAGAATAGGAGCCCTCAATAATATCATATTCGATTAATTTGTCATATATCAATTTGATGATTTCATCCTCACGACTTTTATCCAAAATCTGTATGTAAGGTACATTAACAGACACAAAGTATTCATCACTTAGTAGTGGCTGATATTTGTAGTTATACTTACAATACAATTTTTCCATCATGATGAAATTTGAAATCACATCAAACTGGATGGCCTTTAGAAATTCCTTTTTCGATAGATTTTTTGAATGATCATTCATTTTTACCATTTTAACAATTTCAGGAACTTCACCGAAATGCTTTAAATGAAAACGTTGCTGTCTTTGGTACACAGTGGTATGAAGTTTTCGAATAAGTTGTTCTGCATCTGCTACATCATTTTTGTAAAGATTAATTGCTGATGGAAATTCGCTCTTAATGAAGTTAAGATGTTTAACAAAGGTGTTTTCGATATGATCGAAATACCCTGAATCTCCATCATATATTTTTTCGCTAATTTCTGTTTCGATAGAACCCTGATCATTATCATACCAAAGTACTTTGGCAGAAGTAGTACAATTTGTAGGGTTGGCGAACCAACCCTTTGCAACATCTTCATATATGAATGCATTTTCAGCTTCAATTTTCGGTACTTCTCTTTTGTAATGCCTTTCTATTCTTCTGAGTAGAATGCCCAATGTTTTAGCCTTTGTCATTATATTAGACGTTCAATGATGGAAAATTATTCACTGCATTTATTTTCATAGAATCGAGAACCTTTGCGTAAATCTGAGTTGTCTTCAGTTCTTTATGACCCAGTAGTTTCGATACGGTGTAAATATCAACGTTATTAGAAAGCATCAACGTTGCATACGTGTGCCTTGCACAGTGGAAGGTTATCTTTTTCATAATTCCTGCCCTCATCATCCATTCACGTATTTTGAGATTGTTCCATGCGCTGTATTTGAGTCCTTTAAACACTCTTTCATCGGGATGCCCTCCACGTTTCAACAATTCAGCAGCTTCGGGTGGTACTGGAAGAAATTCAACTCCTTTAGTCTTCTGCTGTGTAAACTGGAGTGTACAAGTTCCTTGATGCTCTGAATGTATAACTTCCTTCCAAGTTAGCTTTTGTATATCCGACCATCTTAATCCAGTCATTGTGCTGAACAAAAATGCCTCTTTTACAATTTTGCTGTCGCAATCTGTAGCATTTGCTGATCTGAGTTCTTCCAATGTAAGATATTCACGCTTTGATTCAGCTTCTTTGATCCCTTTTACACGTTTTGCCGGGTTTTCTGTAATAATTTTTTCTTCAAATGCTTGATTTAAAGCAGCCTTGACCTTGTTGAAGTATGAATGTGCCGAACTTTGTGATAATTTGGTATGGCTCTTCGTTAATGGCTCATTTAGAAGGTAATCTTTGAAGCGATTCAACAGTACTTCATTGACTTCTCCGAAAGAGATTCCCTTATTGTCCGAAAATCGTAAAAGAATCTTGTAGGTACTAAGCCAATTACCGTAGTTCCCTTCATTTTGTCTACGGTTTTGGGTCAGTTTATGAAAATAGTCCAGAAAACTTGCTTTTGCCTTGAACTTGCTGTTGAAATCATACTTGCCGTCCTGTACTTCTAGCACACGTCTTGATACAATTGTATCAGCAAGTTCTTTGGTTCTCTTGTTGTGGTCTCGTTCTAAGAAGTTCTGCGGCTTATCATAAAGGAATAAGTCGAGAGTCTCGGATTCTGTTTTGTAGTTGCTGTACAAATCAATGTACAATCTGCTTCTGCCTTTCGATAAAGGTCTTTTTCGTAATGTTACTGACATGGTTTGTTTTAAAATTTTATTAATGATTTGTACTACAAATTTTCAGAAATTGAAAAATCAAAAAAGAATTTATTTCAATCTTTATTCTTAAATAAATTCTCTTTTGTTATCCATTTTGATTATGAAATTTCTTTCTAAAAATATAAGAGCTTCATCAGGCTATAAAGATTTTTCTTAAGATTTTCTTGATGATATTGGTCATCATGAAACCATCAAGAAAAAATAGGCAAAGAATGGAAAAAGAATGAAAAGGAAATCCTTGAAAAACCCTTTAAAATCAATGAAAAGAAAAGGAAGGAAACAGTCGGAAACGCAACCTACTTTCCGATACAAAACTTACTAAAGATATTATCCAACAGATCATCGGTAGATATATTCCCGGTGATAAGCCCTAATGAATAAAGGGCTTCTTTGATATCCATGGCCAGGAAGTCGGAGGTAACCGGGTGGTCGATGCCGTTCAGCACGCGCTCCAGGGCTTCGGCCGTGTGTTGCAAAGCCTCGGCATGGCGAAGGTTCGACACGATCACCTGGTTGTTTTGCAGTGCCGCTACATTCACGATGCTCAGCAGCTCTTCCAGCAATTGCGGGATGCCTTGCCGGGTGAGGGCAGAGATATGAATGGGCGAAGGGGTGTCGGGGATGAGCTGTACGCTTGGCCCGGCTTCGTGCCGGTCGGCCTTGTTCGCTACGATAACCAGCTTACTTTGATTGGCCGTGGTGATCTCCTGTAATTCCTCTATAATGGTATGCAGCTCGTGCAGCGCTGTTTCTTCAGGGTCGTACATATAGATCACGATGGCCGAGCTCCTGATCTTGTCGAAGGTGCGTTCCACACCCTTTGCTTCGATGATGTCTTCCGTCGAACGGATCCCCGCGGTGTCGATAAACCGGAAGCGGATGCCACTGATATTGATTTCGTCTTCAATAGTATCGCGGGTGGTACCGGCAATGTCGGATACGATGGCGCGCTCTTCATTGAGCAGGGCATTGAGCAGGGTCGACTTGCCTACATTGGGTTTCCCGGCGATCACCACGGGTACCCCGTTGCGGATCACATTGCCCAGCTCAAAAGATTGGATGAGGCGGTGGATCACCTGCACGATCTTCAGGATCAGGGTCTTCATCTGCTCCCGGTTGGCAAACTCCACATCCTCTTCGGAGAAGTCGAGCTCCAGCTCTACTAAGGAGGCGAAATGGATGAGCTCTTCGCGCAGCTTCTTGAGCTCGCCCGAAAAGCCGCCGCGCATCTGTTGCATGGCGATCTTATGCGAGGCTTCCGATTGGGAAGCGATCAGGTCGGCAACGGCTTCGGCTTGCGAAAGGTCGAGCTGTCCGTTGAGGAAAGCACGCAGGGTGAACTCCCCGGGGCCTGCCATCCGGGCGCCCCGGCGTATGAGCAATTTAATGATCGATTCAATGATATAGGGCGATCCGTGACAGGAGATCTCGATGCTGTCTTCCCGGGTATAGGAGTGAGGGGCGATGAATACGCTCACCAGCACCTCATCGAGCATATGTGGCCCGTCGTTAATGGTGCCGAAATGAAGGGTATGTGAAGCCTGTTTGGCCAGGTCTTTCCCCTTAAAAACTTCATTACAGATGGATATGGCCTGCGGACCGGATAAGCGGATCACGCCGATAGCCCCGGTTCCCGAAGGGGTGGCTAAGGCTACGATGGTATCTGTTGTATTCATCCTGCAAAAGTAAGCTATTTTTCAGGATTGTAGGTGTGCAGGCGGAGATGCGTCCTGCTTCCCGGCTACAGCAATTCCATCACATTCTTCTCGATCGTCTGCGCGATCTTGTCGGTGGGCAGGTCGTTGGCATCGTTCCCGAAGGGATCTTCGATCTCCTCGGCGATCAGCTCCAGGCTGGCCAGCACATAGAATACGAAAGCGATCACCGGGATCACATAAAAGCCTAATGAGAATACATAGCCGAAGGGCAGGGTGATCACATAAATAAAGATGAACTTCTTTAAAAAGGCGCTGTATGAATAGGGGATCGGTGTGTTCTTAATGCGTTCGCAGGCTCCGCAGATGTCGTTGAACGAACGTACCTCATGCTCGATATAGATCAGCTGCTGCTGGCTGATCTTCTCATGGCGCAGCATATGCTGGATGCGCCTGTTCATGAGCAGCGAAAGCTGGTTGGGTACATGCTTGGTATGATCGACCTCTTGCAGGTCTTCATCCTGGTCGAACAGCTCGGTACGGGTATGCTCCGAGCGCAGGTGCTTACGCAGGGCATGTGCAAAAGCCGGGATGATGTTCCGGAAAAAGGCACGGTCCTTCTCGTCTTCGGGTGGCAGTATGGAAGAGAGCTTGATGGCCAGCCCGCGGCTGTTGTTCACCAGGGCGCCCCATTGCTTCCGTCCTTCCCACCAGCGGTCGTAGGCCGTATTGGTGCGGAATACCAGGAGCATGGAGATCACAAAGCCCAGCAGGCTGTGCATGATCGGGATGTTGCGCACATAGCTCTTTTCAGATACCTGCCAGTAGCTGAGCTCCAGCCAGGCGATCAGCCCGGAGTAGACGCACATGAGCAGGATGAGCGGGCCAAGCTTGCGGATGGTATCGCCCCTGGGGATCTTAAATATAAATGAAACCCAGTCTTTCGGATCGTTCCCTATCATATAGTGATTTTTTAGCGAATATAGAGGAAATGTGTAAAAAAACAGGGGGCTATAATTCATAGGTCATGCCACGTTCGGGCATCACTACCGAAGCGTATCCTTTCCCGGCAAGCGATTCTGCCATGGCCTCCATGCTGCGTGGCTCTCCGTGTACGAGGAAGATCTTTTTCAGCCGTGCCGGGTCCTGGTGTCCGATCATACCGAGCAGTCCTTCATGGTCGGCATGCCCGCTTAAAAGGTCTGTCTTGCGGATGGTAGCATACACCGACAGCTCCCGGTCGTTGATCCGTACCAGGGGAGCGCCGTCGAGCAGCTTCCTGCCCAGGGTGCCCCTGGCGCAATAGCCCACGAAGAAGATCGTGCAGTAAAAGTTCTGGATGTTATGATATAGATGATCCTGGATGCGTCCGCCCTCGAGCATGCCCGCCGAAGAGATGATGATGCAAGGCTCATAATAATTGGAGATCAGGCGGCTTTGCTGCGCGTCCTGCACATAGGTAAGGTTGTCGAATTCAAACTCATCCCCGTACTGCTCATAGAAAGCACGGGCTTCGTCGTTCAGCTGGTGCTGGTACCTGCGGTACACATCTGTGGCGGCATTGGCCAGCGGACTATCCACGAACACATGGATCTTCGGCAGCTTGTTTTCCTGGAACAGCTTGTTCAGCAGGTAGATCAGGGCCTGCGTTCGCCCGATGCTGAAAGCCGGGATGATCAGCCTGCCCGGGCTGTTCACACAGGTATCCATAATAACCTGCCACAGCACATCCTCTATGCGCTCACCCTTGGTATGGAACCTCCCGCCATAGGTCGATTCGCATACGAGGTAATCCACCGCGGGGATGATCTCCGGATCCTGCAATACCGGGTAGCCCTTACGCCCGATGTCGCCGCTGAAGGCGATGGATTTTTGCTCACCGTTCTCTTCGACAGAGAGCACCACCGCTGCCGCCCCTAAGAGGTGCCCCACCGGGATGAACTCGATGCTGAGCTGCCCGTTTACCCGGAAGGGTTTATGGAAGTCGATGTCCACCACGCGATCCATGGCATCCATCACATGCTTGTGCAGGTAAAGCGGGGTTTTGTTCCGTGCAGTATGCCTGTGCTTCTTTCCGCGGCGCTTTGTTTTCTGGTCGTTCATGAAAATGTTCACAGTATCGGCCAGCAGCAATTGCATCAGGGGGTAGGTAGCCGTTGTGCAGAGGATCTGCCCTTCATAGCCACAGCGTACCAGGGTAGGCAGGTTCCCTGAATGATCCACGTGCGCGTGGGTCACAATAACCAGGTCAATCTCCGAAGGCAGGAAGGGAAATTGCTCATTCTGTATGCGATCGCGCAGCTCATAATCGAGACCGCAATCGATCAGTATCTTGTACCCGCCAGCCAGCTCCAGCAGGTGCATGCTCCCGGTTACCTGGCGCGCGGCGCCCCAGCTTGTAAATTTCATCTGCGTGTTTCTCCTGCTTAATCGAATGTGAAAATCAAGAGGTAATGATAGGAAAAAAATGGGAAAGCCCCGGAATGGGCAATAGCTCACAGTAAACCGGTCTGCAAAGAACCCGGCTCCGGGCAGGCCGGCTTCCATCTCGCGTACGGATCGTTCAGCCTGCTGTTGTACAGGGGCGAATGGTGATTTCCCCTGTATGTTTTCTTCGCCGGGTATTATTCAACCTCAGGATAATGGACCCACCAAAGCTATGAATGGAACAATGATCAAAAGTAAATTTGACCGATGCTTCATGCAACCGTATATATGATGGTTCTTGTTTGCTGTTCTCTCGTTTTTCTGGGGAATTGCTGATAAACAG
>CALNCF010000282.1 GCA_937875035.1 uncultured Sphingobacteriaceae bacterium
GGACTTTTTGATCATGTATGATGTTGTATGTTTCTATCTGAATGCGAAACCGATACCTGCAGAAGCGATCGGGTATTGAGAGAAGGTGTAATCAGCATGCAGGGTGATCACGGCCATCTTCAAACGGAAGCCGGCAGTACCTTTCAGGCCGTTAGCGCCCTTGATATCGAGTGATACCGGGTCGGTGATCGCATCTACCACGCGTGCGCCGCCGGCATCGAATGTGGTTACCGGGTAATCGCCCGTCATATCCAGTGAAGAATTAGAGCTTCCGTAACCCAGAGAACCGTACACGGTAAGGATCGAGATCTTCTTGGAGATGATCGCTCCGAAAGTGGTTGCCCTGGTGGTTACTTCCAGCTTCTGGTTGTCGTAGGTTGCCGTATTTCCCGGACGGTTCACATAAGGTGTACCCGATCCGTCTTTATCCGGGCTTACGCTCAGTCCCATGCTGTAGTTAAAGCTGGTATATCCGAAGTAAGCGGAAAGATCGAAAGGAAGGTCCTTCATTCCCGGGATCCATTGTTTAATGTCGTGCTTCACACCGAAGCCCAGGAGGCCAAGCTCTGCTTTATCATTACCAACGGTCATCTTTACCTTAGGTACGAAGCGGATCATCAGGTCGGTGTTTTTATAGATTCCCACACCAAGCTGGGCTACCGGGGCGCCTGAATACGGAACGCCGGTTCCTGCCGGGGAGGCGAAACGGATCACCTCCTGTTGTGTTCCGGTAACAGGGTTGGTTTCGTAGAGGGCATATTCCGGGTTGTTTGTAGGATTCTTTTCACCGGAAACCGTTTGTGCGATCGGACCGGTACCCGGTACGATACGTAATTTATCAAAATTGAGCTTTGACGCGTCGAAGGTCTGGTCGGAGCTTGGTACGAAAGCCGCATTCAGGGAAATGGTCAGATCGAACCCGCCCGATTTATGGGCCTTGGCCGTGTTGAACCATCCGTTGTTCAGTCCGGCGCCAAAGCCTTTAAACACCGGGGAAATGTATGCTTCTGCCAGCTTGGATCCGTCGGCAGCGCCTGCTTTCAGCATGTCCCCAACCTGTTGTTGAGCGAACGCATGTTCTGATGAAAAGGCTGCAAGTGCAAGAACCGACATAAATGCCAGCTTCTTTGTGTAGGGTATGTGTAACTTCATAGTTTAATTATAATTAAAGGGTTTATGAGTTTATAAATATTCCTTCGTTCATAAGAGGCCGTTACGGGTCCCGGGTTGCCTGGTTCCGTATAACGGAAATAAAGGTCTGCTTTTTTTGGACTTAAAACAATCCCACTGAATGGGTATTTTGAATACCCATTAGTACGGACAGAAAAAGGATTTATATTTGCGGCATGTCAATGGAAGAAGAAATCAGGGATCAGGAAGAACAGGATCTGTACGAACATTTCAGGTTAACAGTAGATAAGGGGCAGTCGTTGCTCCGGATCGATAAGTTCCTGATGAACAGGATCGAGAATGCTTCCCGGAACCGGATCCAGCATGCGGCCGACGCGGGGAATATCCTCGTGAACGACAAAGCGGTGAAGTCGAGCTACCGGGTAAAGCCGCTCGACGTGATCTCCATTGTGCTCCCGCATCCTCCGCGCGATACGGAGATCTACCCGGAGAATATCCCATTGGATATTGTATATGAAGACGATGACCTGATGATCATCAACAAACCCGCCGGCATGGTGGTGCACCCGGGCTATAATAATTATACAGGCACCCTCGTACATGGGCTGGCCTATCATTTCCAGGGTCTGCCGAACCTGCAGGGGAATGTTTCCCGTCCCGGACTGGTGCACCGCATCGACAAGGATACCTCGGGCCTGCTGGTGATCAGCAAGAATGAGATGGCCATTACACACCTGGCACGCCAGTTCTTCGATCACAGCATCACCCGTAAATACATTGCCCTGGTCTGGGGTGATATTGAGCAGGACGGCACCGTGACGGGTTATATAGGCAGGAGCCTGAAAGATCGCCGTGTTCAGGATGTGTACGATTCGGAAGACAACGGCAAATGGTCGGTTACCCATTACAAGGTGCTCGAACGGATGCATTATGTTACCCTGATCGAGTGCCAGTTAGAAACGGGGCGTACCCACCAGATCCGTGCGCACATGCAGCACATCGGTCACCCGCTTTTTAACGACGCCACCTACGGCGGTGATAAGATTTTAAAAGGAACTTCGTTCACTAAATACAAACAGTATGTCGATAACTGTTTTGCCATGTGCCCGCGGCAGGCGCTGCACGCGGCTACCCTTGGCTTTATTCACCCGTCGACGAAAGAGTACATGCAGTTCGATGCTGAGATTCCGCAGGATATGGCTTCGGTGATCGAGAAATGGCGACAGTACTCCAGGCTGCAGCAGGTATAATTCCCGCGCCGTCATTGTAATTTTTTTCATCCACCTAATACCATAGTCGCTTTGAATTTCATCAGCTTAAACGGACAAATACATAACCACGACGACTTGCTGTTCAGTATGCACAACCGCGCTTTCCGCTATGGCGACGGCCTGTTCGAATCGATGCGTATGAGTGATGGCCGGATCCGTTTCCTGGATATGCATGCCGAACGTTTACAGGCCGGGATGAAAGCCCTGCGCTTTACCAATGCCGAATCGCTCAACGCCGGGCTGATCGAAGCAGAGGTGGCAGGTCTTGCCCGTAAGAACAAGATCTTTAAGGAAGCGCGCATCCGTTTAACGGTGTTCCGTAATGATGGCGGCTTGTATTCACCGGTCAAGAATACCTATTCAAGCCTGATCGAGATTTATCCCCTGGAGCATGGCTACCAGTGGAGCCGTAAAGGGCTGATCATCGATGTGTATGATGAGGTGCGTAAAGACTATGGACTTCTATCCGGCTTTAAAACCAATAACAGCCTGGCCTATGTGCTGGCCGGGATCTATAAGACGGAGAAGCGGGTCGATGAGTGCGTGGTGCTGAATTCTGCCGGGAATATGGTAGAAGCGACCACATCTAATCTCTTCCTTGTGAAGAATAAAGAGATCTTTACACCTGCCTTATCCGAGGGTTGTGTGGATGGAACTATGCGTAAGGTCGTGATCCAGATGGCCCGAGAGCTTTCCATTCCCCTGCACCAGGCAAGGCTTAAGCCCGAACATTTACAGGCTGCCGACGAGATCTTCCTGAGCAATGCCGTACATGGCATTCAATGGGTAGTGGGTTTGGGCGAAAAGCGTTTTTACAGCAAGATCACCCGCCAGCTGTTCGATCGTTTGCTTACCATCTGAAACCACGCAGAAACTCCGTGGCATTCATCCGTTTTTTTCCCTCCAGTTGTATCTCTTCCAGTTGCAGGTAACCCTGGGGCAGGGCTACATGGAAATAATTTTTTCCGTCGGATAAAAATGTTCCGGCGGCTTCCACGGGTGTACCGTATAGCTTAGAGGCTTTGAAGATCTTCAGTCCCAATCCCCTGAATTCTGTAAAGGCTGTAGGGTACGGGCTTAGCCCCCGGATATGATCGTGCACCTCATCCAGGCTTTTGCTCCAGTCGATCCGGCAGTCTTCTTTAAAGATCTTAGGCGCGTGTTTCAGGGTTTCGCCCGGCAGGAGATCATCCTGGGGTACTTCCTTACAGGTATTATTTTCGATGGCCTGTACGGTTTTCAGTACAAGATCTCTGCCCGTTTCCATCAGCTTGTCGTGCAGCTCGCCGGCCGTCTCATTCTCACCGATGCTTACTTTTTTCTGGAACAGAATATTACCCGTATCGATCTCATGTTGCAGGAAGAAGGTGGTAACACCTGATTCCTTTTCACCATTCATCACCGCCCAGTTAATAGGAGCAGCGCCCCGGTATTGCGGCAGGAGCGAGGCATGCAGGTTGAAGGTGCCTTTGGGCGGCATGTTCCATACCACCTCGGGCAGCATACGGAACGCAACCACGATCTGCAGGTCGGCTTTCAGCTCTTGGAGAGTCTGTATGAATTCCGGTGATTTGAGCTTTTCCGGTTGAAGAATGCGCAACTCTTTTTCACGCGCGTATTTCTTTACTGCCGACTCCGACAGCTTTTGTCCGCGCCCTGCGGGCTTGTCGGGCGCGGTTACCACGGCGGCTATATCGTAGCCGTTCTGTACCAGTATATCTAAGGAGGCCACCGCGAAATCGGGTGTACCCATAAAAATGATCTTCATCTCTGCTCGTTGGTAAAGGGTATCCTGATCCTGCCGCCTTTATACAATAAATATTTCTTGCGCGTTTTGCGGAAATTTTCCAGGCCTTCTGCCCAGGTCGCGCGAATCTCATCTTCTGTGTTTCCTTCTATGATCTGCTGGCGAAGCTCGTTGGTCCCGCTTAATTTTTCAAAATAGCTGTTGAAGAATTTTTCTTTATCAGGATAGCTCTTGTACAGCTCCAGCAGCCAGCCCAGGTGGATCTGCCTGCTTTCGTACAGCGCCTGCATATCTACCTTGCGCAGGTCAAGCCCGTAGCAGTCCTGGCCCAGCATCGGCGGGTTCTTGCTCATCCCCTGGATACTCTCCGGCCTGAATACAAGCGGGTATTTCCCTCTTAAAACAGGACTGCCTACCGCGCAGAAAGGGAAATAGGTTCCCCTGCCTACGCTCAGCTCCGTTCCCTCGAAAAAGCAGGTAGAGGGGTAGAGGTAAATGGATTCGATGCTGGGCAGGTTGGGAGAGGGCTTCACCTTCGGCACATAGGCTTTGCGATGGTTGTAGAATTTATTTTTTACAATGAAGAGCTTGCATTGCACACTGTCTTTCAGCCAGTGCTCCCCGTTGATCATCAGCGCGTATTCGGCCATGGTCATGCCATGTACGACCGGGATCGGGTGCATGCCCACGAACGACTGATGCTCCTTTTCCATAATAGGGCCATCCACAAAGTGGCCGTTGGGATTGGGGCGGTCGAGCACAACAAGCTCGATGTGCTGTTCAGCGCAGGCTTCCATCACGTAATGCAGGGTGGAGATATAGGTGAAGAATCTTGTACCTACATCCTGTATATCGAACACGACCAGGTCTATATCCTTCAGGTCCTGCGTGCCTGGCTTCTTATGCGTACCGTATAGGGAGATCACCGGAATCCCGGTTTTCTTATCGGTAGTGTTCTCTATTTTTTCACCGGCATCGGCCAGGCCCCTGAAGCCATGCTCGGGTGCAAAGATCTTTTCAACCCGGATCCCCAGGCTCAGCAGGCTGTCGACCAGGTGCGTCTTCCCGATCATCGAGGTAGGGTTTACCACGAGGGCTACCTTTTTGTTTTGCAGGTGACCGATGTATTGCGCGGTCTGCTCTGCGGCCGGTATGGCCGGGGCGGTCTTGCGTCCGTCGTCCGCGCGGAGCGTAGTGACGATGGCCATGCATAGAATAAGAAGAAGCTTTCTCATGTTGCAAATTAACGATTTTTTAAACGTATAAAATTTGCACATTTGTATGAAACGATCATCCTTTTGAACTTCGAATTATTTTTAGCTAAACGGATCACCCTGCGCTCGGAACGTACATTTTCCAAGCTGATCGTGCGCATTGCCATTACAGGCATTGCCCTCGGGCTGGCAGTGATGATCATTGCGCTGGCGGTGGTTTCGGGTTTTAAATCGGCGATCAAGGATAAGATCTACGGTTTCGCCGGGCATGTGCAGATCCGCAAGGTCGATCTGAACAATACACCTCAGA
>CALNCF010000283.1 GCA_937875035.1 uncultured Sphingobacteriaceae bacterium
TTTCTGAACAGTTTTGTTTTTAGTAAAGCTGCGGCTTGCTTTATAAGCGTTGCGCGCTTTCTTCGGCTCGCCTTCGGTTCTGCTTTGGCGAGGCTTTTCGCTCGACCTGGTTGCGGAACGTTCTCCCCGTTGTGAGGAAGCGCCGGTCTTCTTGTCGTCATCACGACGATTTTTGTCTTTTCTGGTTACCATTGGTGGTATTGTGAATAAAATGATCTGCAAAAATAGCCTAATAAATGAGTATTCAGAAATGAAGGGCTGAGGTAAGTTTAAACCGGGTTTTTGAACCGGCCATACCCTAAATCTGGAGGGTTGATTGAGGTCGATGTTTGCAAGTGGCTATAAATTAAGGATATAAATCCGTATATTTGTGCCCGATTTCAGATTTGGTACAAAATTGATGCAGTGTTAACGATAAATTAAAGCGAAATCTTATGAAAAAATATATCAAACATCTCTTCACATTGACCGTGTTCATGGTGTTGATGACTGTTATGCAGCTCTTCACTTTCAGTACGCGGGTAGATGATGAAAAGAACAAGCAGGGCTTCAGTCCCCGTTTTGAGATCAGCGCGTTGACCGTTCCCGGCGACCTTGGTTTCTCCGGAGAGCCGGTTCCCCTGAACGACTTTGAAGTGTATGAACGGATGGATCGCGAGCTGACCATCAATACTTATTGGGAAACGAACACGCTGATGTCTTTTAAACGCGCGAACCGCTGGTTCCCGGTGATCATCCCGATCCTGAAACGGAATGGCATTCCCGAAGACTTCAAATACATCCCGATGATCGAAACAGGTTTCATGAACCTTACCTCACCGGCAGGGGCCGTAGGCTTCTGGCAGTTTATGGAGCCGACAGCGAAAGAGATGGGATTAGAGGTGAACAGCGTGGTAGATGAGCGTTACCACGTGGAGAAATCGACGCAGGCTGCCTGCGATTATTTTAAAAAGCTCTATCGTGAATTCGGGAACTGGACCATGGTGGCAGCTGCGTACAATGTAGGGCTCACCGGTTTAAAGACCCAGGTGATCCGTCAAAAGACAACCAATTATTACGACCTGCTGCTGAACGCGGAAACTTCGCGTTACGTGTTCCGTCTGGTGGCTGTAAAAGAGGTCTATGAGAACCCGGTACGCTACGGGTATAAGATCGACAAGAAAGACCTGTATAAAGAGATCCCAACCTATACGGTAAAGGTAGATACGGCGGTGAGCGACTTTGCCGGCTTCGCGCAAAGCATGAAGATCAATTATAAAATGCTAAAGACCTTTAACCCCTGGTTAAGGGAAGCATACCTGGACAACGGGGCGAAAAAGACCTACTATATCCAGATACCGAAAGAGGGATACCAGCATCTGTCTCCCTTCGATGCGCAGAGCGCTCGGTAAGCAAAACCTTTCCTTGAAATCAGCGTTACATCACATGGCCTTTCCTTATCGTATGGCCATGTGATTTTTTGTATCCGGCCGGTTTCCCCGCGTTGGATTTACCTATTGTTTTAGTAATTTGCCGCAAAAATAATTATGCAGAAAACGAAGTCTGACGAAAAAGAGATCAACGAGATAGAAGTTTATGGCGCGAGGGTACATAATCTCAAAAACATAGACGTTAGTTTTCCGCGGAACGAGCTGGTGGTGATCACCGGCTTAAGCGGAAGCGGGAAATCTTCCCTGGCTTTCGATACCATTTATGCCGAAGGGCAGCGCCGTTACATGGAAACGTTTAACGCGTATTCGCGCCAGTTCCTGGGTGGCCTCGAGCGCCCGGATGTGGACAAGATCGACGGGCTCAGCCCGGTGATCGCCATCGAGCAGAAAACAACCAGCAAGAATCCCCGCTCAACCGTGGGCACCATCACCGAGATCTACGACTTCCTGCGTTTGCTGTATGCCCGTGTGGGAGAGGCTTTCTCATATAATACGGGAGAGAAGATGATCAAGATGAGCGAGGACCAGATCATCAATGCCATTACCGGGAACTTTGCCGGGAAGACCATCGCGGTGTTGGCGCCTGTGGTGAAAGGCCGTAAAGGGCATTACCGGGAGCTGTTCGAGCAGATCCGTAAGCAGGGCTACCTGAAGGTACGTGTAGACGGGGAGATGCAGGACCTGGTTCCGAAGATGCAGCTCGACCGATACAAGATCCATGATATTGAAATTGTGATCGACCGGATCGCTGTGAAGGAAAACGAACGGGGCCGCATTGTAACGGCCGTGAAGTCCGCCATGAAGCAGTCTAAGGGAGTGATCCGAATCCTTGATATGGAAAGCGACCTGGCCTATCATTACAGCCAGTTCCTGATGTGCCCGACCACCGGCATTTCGTATGATGAGCCGCAGCCGAATTCCTTTTCCTTTAACTCTCCTTACGGAGCCTGCGAAACCTGTGATGGCCTGGGCTATGTATTCGAGGTGGATGAGAAGCTGGTGATACCGGATAAGAAAGCAAGCATTATGCAGGGCGGGATCGCGCCACTGGGTGAGTACCGTGAAACCTGGACCTTCCAGATCCTGAAAGCCCTGGGCAAGAAGTATGGCTTCTCCCTGGCCAACCCGATCGAGAAGATATCCAAAGAAGCCATGCAGATCATCCTGTACGGACTGGATGAAAGTATCCAGGTACCCGTGGAGTACAACAAGTATAATGTTCAGAATTATACCGTGAAGTTCGATGGTATTATCAAGATGCTGGACCAGCAGAACGAACGTAAGTCGGAAGAGCAGGCAGGCGATTTCGAGGATTATGTGCAGAAGGTTCCCTGTCAGACCTGTGGCGGCGCCCGCCTGAAAAAGGAGTCGCTGCATTTCAGGGTAGACGATAAAAATATTGCAGAGTTAGCAAGGATGGATCTTTCTTCGCTGGCCAAATGGTTCCAGGGTATCGAAGCCCGTTTGAGCGAGCGTCAGAATACCATCGCAACAGAGATATTGAAGGAGATCCGTGCGCGCATCGGCTTCCTGCTGGATGTAGGACTGGATTACCTGAACCTGGACCGTGTTTCGAAATCCCTCTCGGGAGGAGAAGCGCAGCGTATCCGCCTGGCTACGCAGATCGGTTCGCAACTGGTGAACGTATTGTATATCCTCGACGAGCCAAGCATTGGCCTGCATCAGCGGGATAACATGAAGCTGATCCAGGCGCTGAAGAACCTGCGTGACCTCGGCAACTCGGTGCTGGTCGTGGAGCACGATAAGGATATGATCGTAGAAGCGGATTATGTGATCGATGTGGGCCCGGCAGCGGGCGTGCACGGCGGGCAGATCGTAGCCCAGGGTACCCCTGCAGCGCTGCTTCGTATGCAGACCGTTACCACGCAATACCTGAACGGAGAACGAATGATCGGGATCCCTTCGAAACGACGTGAGGAGAAAAGATCCGCCTGAAAAAAGCGAAGGGTAATAATTTAAGAGAGGTGTCGGTGGATATACCGCTGGGTCAGTTCGTATGCGTAACAGGGGTGTCGGGCAGTGGCAAATCCACGCTGATCAACGAAACCCTGTATCCGATCCTCAACCAGCATATTTATCATTCGAAGAAGAAGCCTTTAGCCTACGAGAAGATCGAAGGGCTGGAGCATATCGACAAGGTGATTGAGATCGACCAGACACCGATCGGTCGTACGCCGCGTTCGAATCCGGCTACGTATACGGGTGTGTTTTCCGATATCCGCAACCTGTTCGTACAGTTGCCGGAAGCGAAGATCCGGGGATACAAGCCGGGGCGCTTTTCATTCAATGTGAAGGGTGGACGATGTGAAACCTGCGAAGGCGCGGGTATGAAGGTGATCGAGATGAATTTCCTGCCGGATGTACAGGTGGAGTGTGAAACCTGTCACGGTAAACGCTATAACCGTGAAACGCTGGAAGTACGCTATAAAGGCAAGTCGATCAGCGATGTGCTGGACATGAGCATTGAGGAGGCGGTGCCTTTCTTCGAGAACATGCCGCAGATCCTTCGTAAGATCAAAACCCTGCAGGATGTAGGCCTGGGCTATATCACCCTCGGGCAATCCTCTGTGACGCTTTCAGGCGGGGAAGCGCAACGTGTGAAGCTGGCAACGGAGCTGTCGAAGAAGGATACGGGTAAAACGATCTATATTTTAGATGAGCCGACCACGGGTCTGCACTTTGAAGACATTCGTATTTTATTAGGAGTGCTAAACCAGTTGGTAGAGCGTGGAAACACGGTGCTGGTGATCGAGCACAATATGGATGTGATCAAGGTTGCCGATCATATCATCGACCTTGGTCCGGAAGGCGGCGCGGGCGGCGGACAGATCGTATTCGAGGGTACTCCGGAACAGCTCATCAAAAACAAGAAAAGCTTTACCGGGATTTTCCTGAAGAAAGAATTCGATGAGTTCTATGCTCATCAGAAATAAGCATAACAGGGCAGATTACCAGACATTCATTATTCCGGGTTATTCCTGCTGAGCCAGGTATCGATGGTATCGATCTCTGCTTGCGGGATCTTTGCAGAACCCTGCGGATATGGCATCGGCAATGCGCCCGAACGGTGATTCACCGCGTTCGAAAACCTGCTGAGATAGTATGGCTTGGTAATGCCCGCGTACGTGGCAAAGCTTTGTGAGCCTGCATTGCTTCCATGGCAGAAATCATCCCCGTCGGACCCCACATAGCACTTACGCTCCATGATCCTTTTGATCGTATTGGTATAGGTGATGGATACGCTGTCGTCAATGACGGATGGAGAGGGCAGCTCGCCCTTATTGCTTTCACAGGAAAAGAGGAACGATACGAGGAATGTTACGAGCAATACGGGCAGGATTATTTTTTTCATACGATCTAAAATACAATAAACTCCGGAAAGAAAAAGCCTGTAAGGGAAGCGTGCTTAAATCTGTCCCATCAGGTACATCTGTTCGAGGGTCGGACTTGCGCTTCCGCCTTTAGGCTCGAGGGTGACCGCGAAAGCCTGCGCGTTTTCTGCGCCTTTCATTTCAAACATATGCTGTCCTTCCTGCGGAGAAAAAATGCCGAGGTCTACAGGCTTGCCATTAACGAGTGCCCATAGCTGGTAATCATGTTTGCCGTCTGTCTGCGGAAGGTTCATCGGGTCGATCATCACCTTGTGCGTAGTCCTGTTCCAGTGTACCACTGCTTCCGAAGCCGGCGATAAAGGCATGCCTTTCAGCTTCAGCTTCATGAAATCAGGATTGCGCAGGATGGTGAGCGTCTGGCTGGTTTCATTCATGTCGTTGCGAAGCGAAGCCAGTTGCCGGTCCGATCGCCGGTTCTCTTCTTTCAGCGCTTCCAGCTCGATCTTTGCCGACTTCCAGCTGTTCCACAGCATAAAGGTTCCGCTGTTGCTCAGCACCAGCAATACGATGCAGGCAGCCAGCGCCCAGCGTAATGCCTGGTTGCCGCGGATCGGAACCACAGGAGCATCTGTAGCCGTTTCTATGGGTAAGGATGTAATCGGAGGTGCCTGGCGCAGTACCGGGGCTGCATTCAGCTTGGCTTCCGACATAATACGGTCGCGCAGGTCTGCTTTCGGTGTATGAGGTCCGGAATCCGCCAGCAGGAACAACGCTTCCTCGATACGTTCGATCTCGGAACGGATCTCCGGGTACTGTTTGGATAAACGGTGTACCTCGGCCATCTCCCGTTCACTCAGGGGGCCGGCAACATATAATTCGAGTATTCCGGATGCTATGTACGCTTGTGTATCCAATTAATTAAAATAGTTACGTAATACCATGATCGCTGTTCTCAGCCGCGTTTTAACAGTTCCCAAAGGGATGTCCAGCCGTTCGGAAACTTCCGCATGAGTGAATCCCTGGAAATATACTAACTCCACGATCTCCTGCTGCTCGGGTTTCAGGTTGTTTACGAGCTCCTTCAGGCCCAGCAGGTCCGGGTTATAAGCTGTATTTCTGAAGCCGTCTATCGCAGGTACGTGGTTTTCGAGTTCCTGGTTTTTGCTGCTGTTCTTAAAATCTTTGGAGCGGAGCTTGTCGATGGAAAGGTTCCGGGCGATGTTGCTGAACCAGGTAAAGAGGCGCCCTTTGGAATCGTCGTACTGCGCAAAATGGTTCCAGATCCTGAGGAAGGTTTCCTGTAATATCTCCTCTGCCAGCTCCTCCGACTGTACGATCTGTATGATCACATTGTACAGCGCTTTGGAGTAATGATCGTAAATGTATTCCAACCCGGACGTATCCCTGATCTTCAACAGGTATCCC
>CALNCF010000284.1 GCA_937875035.1 uncultured Sphingobacteriaceae bacterium
AAATAGACATAGAGGAAGAGGAAAACGTTCGTAGGGCAGCCAAGTTGATCAATGACCGGATCAAGGAATTCCAGGAGAATTATGCGGTTAAAGATAAACAAGACCTGCTTTCTATGTGCATATTGCAGATTGCAACCGAAAACCTCAAGATGGAAAAAGACCAGAGCAGCCTGGATTCCGATCTCTCCAAATCCATGGAGTCGATCAATCACAAGCTGACAGAGTTTTTATTCAGGCAATAATTTGATTATAAAGAGCTTCAGGCCGTTAAAAGGTTTGTATTGTTTCGTGTATGAGTAATCATCACCATAGCGGTACGTAATTTTTAACGGTTTTTTATTTTATAACCAATCATGATCATTACAATTATAGCAGTAATCGCAGGCGTATTAGTGGGCTTCCTGGCAGCCAGGGCTGTTTTAAAGAAAGGAATTAAAGACCACGAAGGCCTTGCCAAAGAAAAGGCCGGGCAGATCCTGAAGGCTGCCGAATCGCAGGCCGAAATACTCAAAAAGAACAAGCTGCTGGAAGCAAAAGAGAAGTTCATCCAGCTGAAAGCAGAGCATGAGCAGGAAATTCAGCAAAAGAATAACCAGGCTGCCCAGCGCGAAAACTCTCTGAAGCAGAAAGAACAGTCTTTGAACCAGAAGATCGAGAATGCTCAGCGTAAAGAGCAGGAAGCGGAAAACCAGCGTCAGAACCTGGCCCGCCAGACTGAAATGGTAGAGAAGAAGAAAACGGAAGTGGATCAGCTGCATCTTCAGCAGGTAAAACAGCTGGAAAAGATCTCCGGGTTATCGGTTGATGAGGCGAAAGCCCAGCTCGTGGAAGCCTTGAAAGATGAAGCCCGTACCACGGCCATGTCGTCGATCAAGGATATTGTAGAGGATGCGAAGATGACCGCTGCGAAAGAAGCCAAGAAGATCGTGATCCAGACCATCCAGCGTTCGGCAACGGAGGCTGCGATCGAGAACACGGTTTCTGTATTCAATATTGAAAGTGATGAGGTGAAAGGCCGGATCATTGGCCGTGAAGGTCGTAACATCCGTGCGCTGGAAGCGGCTACAGGTATCGAGATCATTGTAGATGATACGCCGGAAGCGATTATTCTTTCAGGGTTTGACCCGGTAAGAAGAGAGCTTGCCCGTTTATCGCTGCACCGCCTCGTGACCGACGGACGTATCCACCCTGCACGTATTGAAGAGGTAGTGGCGAAAACCCGTAAACAGCTGGAAGAAGAAATTATCGAAACGGGAGAACGTACCGTGATCGACTTAGGAATACATGGTCTGCACCCGGAGCTGATCCGCATGGTAGGACGGATGAAATACCGTTCTTCATACGGGCAGAACCTGTTGCAGCACTCACGCGAGGTAGCTAATTTCTGTGCTATTATGGCTACAGAGCTGGGGTTGAACGTAAAAATGGCCAAGCGTGCCGGTTTGCTGCACGATATCGGTAAGGTTTCTGAGGATAACCCGGAAGTGCCTCACGCGATCCTGGGTATGCAATTGGCAGAAAAATATAAGGAGCACCCGGAAGTATGCAACGCGATCGGTGCTCACCACGATGAGATCGAGATGACCAGCATTATTTCACCGATCGTACAGGCGTGTGACGCGATCTCCGGTGCGAGACCAGGTGCCCGCCGCGAAGTGGTGGAAAGCTATATCAAGCGTTTGAAAGAAATGGAGAGCCTGGCGCTTACTTATCCGGGTGTAGAAAAGACCTTTGCTATCCAGGCCGGACGTGAGCTTCGCGTGATCGTGGAAAGTGAGAAGATCACGGATCAGCAGGCTGATACCCTGGCATTCGATATTGCACAGCGCATCCAGACCGAGATGACCTATCCTGGTCAGGTGAAGGTAACCGTGATCCGCGAAACCCGTGCGGTTTCATACGCGAAATAAGAATAAGGGTACATCCCTTTACAGGTATAAATGAAAATGAGGCTTTATTTGAGCCTCATTTTTTTTATTTTAGGAAGACGAAATCAAGCCCATAAACTGATCATGGAAACGACCACACCCACTCTGCTCGACCAGTATTTCGATAAATACAGCGAGAGCCATCAGAATAAAATAAACAAGACCATTCATTGGATCGCTGTGCCGAGCATTGTGTTCAGTTTGCTGGGGCTTGTATGGGCGATCCCAATGCCTGAGTTTATGAAAGCCTACCCGTATTTTAACTGGGCTTCCCTGCTGATCGCGTTTGCGCTGTATTATTATTACCGCCTGTCGCCGATCCTCGGTTACGCGATGATCCTGGTGATCGGCATCATGGCGTTCTTCATTGTGCAGCTCGAATACATGGAACAAGCCGGCGGCTTGCCGATGTGGCAGGTGTGTGCAGGCATCTTTGTGATCGCCTGGATCTTCCAGTTCATTGGTCATAAGATCGAAGGTAAGAAGCCTTCATTCCTCGATGATGTTAAGTTTTTGTTGATCGGCCCGATCTGGCTCCTGCACTTCGTTTTTAAGAAAATAGGTTTAAGATACCAGTAAGGCTGTTTTTCCTTTCCTCATTAACATTCGCTTAATAATTGGTTAATTGTATGGTTAACCGTTGCTAACATCCCGGTAACATGGGCAGGGTACTTTTGGCAGAACTAAAAAACTGTCGAAAGTGAAAAAAATCTTAAGTAAAGAACAAGATATTTTTTTTCCATTGTAAATAATAGCATAAATGTGATCTGTTATTCATATCAAAGGAAAAATTGCGGGAAAAGTATTTGATAAGAACACCAACGAGGTCCTGATCGGCCTTGCGGTGGTGATAGAGGGTTCAACTACCGGCGGGCAAACCAATGTAGAGGGTCGCTATGAGATCGCGAACCTGGCACCCGGCACCTATAAGGTGGTATTTAAATATGTTTCCTACCAGACCAAGGTCGTTTCAGATATCCAGGTAACAGCGGGTAAGGTGACCAGCCTCGACCTGGCCATGGAAGAAAGCGCGACTTCGCTGACGGAGGTAGTGGTTACATCAACCTATAAAAAAGAAACGATCGGGGCGATGTACACGCTCCAGAAAAATAACATTTCCATTTCCGACGGGATCTCTGCCGATATCATTAAACGGTCCCCGGATAAGAACACTTCCGAAGTATTAAAGAGAGTAAGCGGCGCTTCGATCCAGGATAATAAATTCGTGATCGTGCGCGGGCTGAGCGACCGTTACAATGTAGCGATGATCAACAATGCGGTTCTTCCGAGCTCGGAGCCAGACCGTAAAGCTTTTTCATTTGATATCATCCCCTCGAACCTGATCGACAGGATCACCATTAATAAAACCGCTTCTGCCGATCTTCCCGGTGATTTCGCCGGCGGGGTAGGGCAGGTATATACCAAGGATATCCCGGATGAGAATTACCTGGATTTTTCGGTAGGGTATGGTTTGAACACCCAATCTACATTTAAGAAATTCAAGTCGAACGGAAGAGGCGCGTATGACTACTTGGGGTTTTCGGACGGAAGCCGTGATTTACCGGACGGTTTCCCGGGCTCACGCCAGAAGTATGCTTCGGCCGGACTGGCCAGCCAGGTAAAAGCGACCCGCCTGCTAGCGAACAGCTATGGCGAGCAGGAATCTGTTGCCCTGCCTTCGCAAAGCTACCAAGTGACTCTTGGTAATAAAAAAGGACTGAAGAATGATGCTTCTTTCGGGACTATTTTTTCGATGACTTACCGGAATGCGCAAACCATTAACCCGGTGGAGCGTATGGATTACGATGGTCCGAATGCCTTCTATAATTATGATGACAAGCAATATAAATTTAATACGAGTGTAGGCGCCCTGGCGAATTTTGCATACATCAAAGGTTCGACAAAGGTTGCCTTTAAGAATTTATTTAACCGGAGCTTCGACGAAACTTATTCGGAGCGTTCGGGCTATAACCTGAACAACCTGAATGATATCAGGTTGAACTCGAATGAGCTGATCCAGAAAAGCTTGTTCAATACCCAGCTGGAGGGCGATCACCTGCTCGGGTTCGGCGATATTAAGCTGAACTGGAACGTGAATTATGCGGCCATTGCCCGTAATCAGCCAGACTTGCGTACGATCTTTTATCAGCGCCCGATCGACCAGGGAGATGCAGGCTATACATTGGTAGACCGGAATTCGCGCCGTTTCTTTTCGAACCTGAATGAAGATAATTACGGAGGAAACCTGTCTGCATCCATTCCGTTTAAATTGTTCCAGCAGAAAAATTCTGTAAAGGTAGGCGGGATGGCTCTCCTGAAAAGACGTGATTTCGCTGCGCGGATCTTTAACTATGCGCCGGCAAGCGTTAATTTCAACGACAGCTTATTATCCCTGCCTATGGGAAGCATTTTCGATGAGCAGAATATCGGTACAGAAGGATTCATTCTGAATGAGTTTACCAACAATAACGATAAGTATTACGCAGCATCCGACCTGTATACAGGCTTTGTTTCTTTTGATAACCAGTTTTCCAATAAGGTCCGTCTGAACTGGGGTGTACGCGTGGAATCGTATGCGCAGAACATTGACGCGAAAGATGCATCCGCGGCGAAGGTGTCGGTGTCCGCTGATAACATCGATGTCTTGTCTTCGGCGAACCTGCCCTATTCAGTTTCACAGAAAACGAATGTGCGTTTGTCGGCATCGCAAACGGTATCACGTCCGGAATTCAGGGAGCTGGCGCCGTTTGAATTCTTCGACTTCATTAATACTTCATCACTTTCCGGGAACCCGGCCCTGAAGCGTAGCCGTAACCTCAACCTGGATACACGCTATGAATATTATCCTTCACCGGGAGAAGCCATTACAGGTTCGGTATTTTACAAGAACTTTAAAGATCCGATCGAACAGGTGGCCAACTCCGCGTCGAATGCCGATCGTCGCGTGTACACTTATGATAACGCGCGTGAAGCGAATGCGTATGGGGTAGAAATTGAATTCAGGAAACGCCTCGACTTTATAGCAGCCAGGGAATGGCTGAGCAATATGACCATTTTTGCCAACGCGGCCTATATTCATTCGGTTGTAGACCTGGCAAACCAGGGTGGACTGAAAAGATCCTTGCAAGGGCAGTCGCCTTACCTGGTGAACTCGGGTATTCAATATGCTTCCAGTGAGAACAGCTTCGCGGTGAGCCTTCTTTATAACCGCGTAGGACAACGGATATCTATCGTAGGTTACCAGGGCTATGCCGATATCTACGAAAGCGCCCGCGATGTGATCGACATCCAGCTATCGAAAAAGGTATGGAAGAAGCAGGGAGAGCTGAAGCTGAACATCTCGGATGTGCTCGCGCAGGATGTGATCTTCTACCAGAACAGCGATAATAATAAAGCGTTCGACCATAACCAGGATCGTGTGATCAGCCGTGCGAACTATGGAACAGGGGTATCGCTTTCCTTTGCGTACAACATCGGCCTGGGCCGTAAATAACCGGGCATTTACCATAAAGAAAATATTAAGACTTAATAGAAACTTAATCCATCATTGATTTTCAGTTAACTTCTTTAGCGTTTTTTTGAATCAAATAACAAACACACAAATGAAAGCTTTAAAATTCTTTGCATTACTTATGGCCGGATCTGTAATCCTTGCCTCATGTTCAAAAAAAGATGATGATGAAACAACTAACCCGCTGCCAACAGGCAATATGGTTGTTCTTCAGGGTGACGTGACTGCCGACAAAACATTAAGAGCGCAGGATACGGTTGTATTAAAAGGCTACGTATATGTAAAAGCAGGCGCTACACTTACATTCGAAGCAGGAACAATTGTAAAAAGCGATATCACGGAGAAGGGTGCGCTGATCATCGAGCGTGGCGCTAAGCTGATCGCAAACGGAACCGCTGAAAAGCCGATCGTATTTACATCAGGTAAAGCGATCAACGAAAGAATCCCGGGCGATTGGGGAGGTATTATTTTATTAGGAAAAGCTTCTACCAACAGAACTACAGAGCCTATTATTGAAGGTGGTGTAGGAAAGCCTTACGGTGGAACAGAAGATAATGACAATTCAGGCTCATTAAAATATGTACGTATCGAGTATGCCGGTATCGCTGCACAACCAGGTTCTGAGATCAATGGTCTGACACTGGGTGGCGTTGGTTCAGGTACTACATTAGAGCATATCCAGGTTACTTATGGTAACGATGATGCCTTCGAGTTTTTCGGTGGAACCGTGAACGCGAAATACCTGATCGCTTATGCGACTGCCGACGACGATTTCGATTTCGATTTTGGTTACAGAGGAAAGATCCAGTATGCTATTTCTTTAAGAGATCCTAAGTTTGTTGACGGTGGTGATGCCGGTAACGGTGTAGAGTCTGACAACGACGGACAAGGTTCTAATGCAACTCCATATACACACCCTGTTTTATCTAACTTTACCTTTGTTGGTCCTAACGGTGACCCTAACACTGCTGCCAACCATAACTATGGTAACCGTTGGAGAAGAGCAAGCCGTTTCGATGTACACAACTCAATCCTGTTGGGTTATGCGAAAGCAGGTCTGGCTGTTGATGGTGAAGCTTCAGCGCTTGCATACCAGAGTGGTGAGTCTAAGTTCAAGAACAACCTGGTACACGCGGTTACCAAGCCATTCCTGAGCCGCGACAACACCGTGTTTACAGATAGTACCTTACAGGTTAAAGCAATTTCAGAAGGATGTATGGTGTTTGCTAACCACGCAGACCTGAAATTAACGAACCCTACAAACCTGACTGCTCCTAACTTTATGCCGGTTGCAGGTTCTCCTGCACTGAGCGGTGCGAGCTTTACAGGACTGGATGCGTTCTTCAACATTACCACTTTCAGAGGTGCGATCGGTACGACTGACTGGACAACCGGTTGGACGAACTGGACACCACAAACAACGAAGTATTAATAATCATCATAAGTTAGTTTGGAATAATGAAGAGTCCCGCCATAAGCGGGACTTCTTTTTGAATTTGACATATAAAAAAATCCCGGCTGTAAAGACCGGGATTTTTTAGTGTTGAAACGGATCTCGTTATTGATTGTTTGAGAATTCCTGCTGGTACAGCACAATGCTTTCTTCGACGATCCGCAGCGCATCCTCTCGTCCGAGAAACTGTTCTACGGTCACCTCTTTATGCTCTAACAATTTATAGTCTTCAAAAAAACGGCGCATCTCTGCCACATTATGCGGAGGCAGCTCGGAGATGTCGTTGATATGGCTTACCGACATATCGTTATTGGCCACGGCAATGATCTTGTCATCGGCTTCACCCTGGTCGATCATGCGCATCACGCCGATCACCTTTGCCTCTACAATACACAAAGGCTGGAAATCGATCTGGGAGATCACAAGGATATCCAACGGGTCCTTGTCGTCGCAATAGGTCTGCGGGATGAACCCGTAGTTGGCCGGGTAGTGCACGGATGAAAAGAGCACACGGTCTAACTTGAGCAGGCCCGTGTCTTTGTCCAGCTCGTACTTAGCCTTGCTTCCTTTAGGGATTTCAATAATACATCTTAATACATCCGGCGCGTGCTCACTCTTGTCTACATGGTGCCATGGATTAAAAGATTGGAAAGGTAAATTCATAGGTATGGTACTAAAATTATAATGACAGGTTTTTACCGAGCATCCTGATCACGTCTTCCGGCACTTTCTGAATGTCGAGCACCAGGAAGCCATCGATCGCATCGCCGAATTTCGGGTCGATGTTAAAGCCGATCAGCTTGGCGTTTAACTGGATGTACTGGCGAAGCAATACAGGTACTTTATTATGGTTGATCTCTATTTCGGAGATCAGTGAATCAAGCGACTTAATAGAGGAAGAATATTTCTGTAAGAGAAGCTCCGAATCTACTTCGGGCAGGTTCACCTTGAACTTCTTTCTCGGCTTGATGAATGAGGCCAGCTCTTCATCAAAGCAATTCAGTTTCAGGTATTCGATAATGAGATTCTTCGACAGCTTGGAAAAATTGTTGCTGATGCTCACGGGGCCGATCATGTAACGGTAGTCGGGGTTCTTCAGAACAAAGATCAGCAGGCCTTTCCACAGCAGGAATAAAGGCAATGGCTTTTGCTGGTATTCCTTGCGGATAAAGGAGCGACCCAGTTCCAGCGCTTCCTTCATAATAGGGTGGAAGCCCTTGTTGATCTTGAACAGGTTCTCGATATAGAAGCCTTTGATCCCGTAACGGAAATAGATCTCATCACCCTTACCTACACGGTATGCGCCTACAATGCGTTTGTCGTCGCGGTCCCATATAAAGAGATGATGATAGTACACGTCAAACTCGTCGAGGTCGATCTTCTTTCCGGTACCTTCACCTACTTCACGGAAGGTGATTTCGCGCAGCCGCCCGATTTCCTGGATGACATTGGGCATGCTCGACGCGCTCGAAAGGAATACATCATAGTTCTTTTCCGACATCACCAGCTTATCCGTACCCCGGAGCTCTTGTACCTCTTTTTCGATCAGCCCGACAGGTGTTTCGGCAATGATCTCTTTAGGTTCTTTATGAATGGTGAACGCGTTTCCTGCAAAGAATTTTTTTACCTCGATACCCGATCCCAGCGCGTATGTCTTGGCGCGCAGGTACGAAAGCATACGTTCGTTATCGTTAAAGGTCTGCAGCTCCGAATACGGCACCGGCTTACCGATCCGTACCCGCAGCGTATAGCCTTTCTTGTTCATCAGCTCGGAGGGCAGGCGTGCGGTGCGCAGGGTCGGGTGGATCATGCCCAGGAGGTTAAAGAGCAGGCCGTTGTTCCCGTGAAAATATACAGGAAGCACCGGCACTTCTGCCTTCGTGATCAGCTTACCCACCACCGGGTGCCACTGCTTATCCATTACCTTCTGCGAGCGGCGGTTATAGGCTGAAACTTCTCCGGCGGGGAAGATGCCGACCGGGTTACCCTGCTGCAGCAGCTCCATGGTATTTTTGATCCCGCTGATGCTGGATGCGTTCTTAATCGTTTCGAAAGGGTTTACGGCGATAAAGTAGTCGGCAAGGTTTGGGATCTTCTTCAGGATGAAGTTCGCCATCAGCTTCACATCCGGCCTGGCCTGGCATAAGATCTTAAGCAGGATCAATCCTTCCACGCCACCGTAGGGATGGTTCGCAACGGCGATAAAGGCGCCTTCCTTCGGAATATTCTTAAGCTCCGATTCATCTATCTCTATGGAAACACCAAGCCCTTCAAGGATCGCGTCAATAAATGCGAGGCCTTCCAGGTCCTTAGCCTGCGAATAAAGCTTATTCACATCGTTGATCTTCATGATCTCCATCAATAGGGAAGCTAAGCCCGGCATATTAAGCTTGTCGAGTTTCGTTGCCGAAGAGAATTCTTGTTTGCTAATGATTTCCACAGTATGTATCAGACTTTGTGAATATATTCAAGGGTAAATTTAGCTGTTCGGAAGATTATTTGTGATATTCAGCAGAAATAAGTTTTCCACGTATGTTTCGCCATTTCCTGAAAGAATATTTTACCTTCCCGAAGCGAGAACGAAACGGCATCTTGGTGCTGCTTGGTATCGTGCTGACGATATATATTCTCAAACTGTTGATTCCCTATGTAATAACATCACGGGTTTCCTCATTCGAGGCTT
>CALNCF010000285.1 GCA_937875035.1 uncultured Sphingobacteriaceae bacterium
CCGTTTCCTCGGCGTGGCGCTGCATGCGGGAATCAATGGTGGTATAGATCTTCAGCCCGTCAGAATACATGTCGTAATCATTCTTATCACACCATTCAGCCAGCCAGTTTTTCACCGCCGTTCTCAGGTAAGAATCCTTACGCGCATCCAGGTCATCATCGTCGGTAACATGCAGCACCAGGGGCTTCTTCACCAGCTTGGTAAATTGCCTGTCGGTAATAACAGAATCTTTCAGCATTTGTGAGAGCACCACATTCCTGCGCTCCAGCGCTTTCTCCGGGTTGGTGATCGGGTTATAAGTGGATGTCGCTTTCAGCATACCAACCAGGAGCGCAGCCTCTTCCGGTTTCAGGTCTTTAGGTTGTTTGTTGAAATATCTTCTTGCCGCTACTTTGATCCCGAAAGTATTATTGCCGAAGCTCACGGTATTGAGGTACATCTCCAGGATCTCCTGCTTGGTATACAGGTATTCGATCTTCAGAGCGGTGATCCATTCCTTGGTCTTGTAAACAATGAGCTTGACGCCCGGAACATAACGGATCAATCCCTGCGATTTCTTCTCCCGGGTGTTGAACAGGTTCTTGGCCAATTGTTGTGTAATGGTGCTTGCACCCCGGCGGTCGCCCTGGGCAGTAGACCAGATGCTGGAAATCAGCGAATAGAAGTCTACCCCATGATGCTGGTAGAAACGCACATCCTCGGTAGCGATGAGCGCGTTCACCAATACCGGCGCCATGCTTTCGTAGGGTACCGGGGTACGGTTCTCCTTATAATATTTACCGATCAGTATGCTGTCGGCCGTGTAGAGTTCAGAAGAGATGGCATAGGGCGGCTTACGTAGCTGGTTCAATGCGGGTGAATAACCAAAGAGCCAGAGGAAGTTTAATTCGACAGCGATGAGGTAAAGGGCAACAACGCGAAACAGGGTATATAAGATTCGTAAGTAGCGATGGTAAGGACTATGCATTTCACAAATATATCAATTGTGCATATCGGCGGATATATTTTTTTCAGATCAGGCGGCTTTCTACCCCGATCGATGAAGTGAGGATGCGGTGTACAGGGCAAGCGTTCGCGATCTGTAAAAGACGGTTCCGCTGCGTGTCTTCGAGCGCCGCGCTGAAGCTGATCTCCCGGTTGAAGATGGTGCGGCTGTTCTCCCGTTGATAGTCGATGGAAACATCTACCCGGATGGCTCCGAGGTTCCAGCCCTTGCGGTCGGCGTACATTTTCAGGGTGATGGCGGTACATGAAACAAGGGAAGAGGCGAGAAGCTCGAAGGGATTCGGACCGGTATCGGTTCCGCCATGATCTGTGCTTTCGTCGGCTACATACCGGTGGTTTTTCGTGCTGATCTTCGTCTGGTAAAAGCTTCCTTCCAATACCCCCGATGCTAAGTTTTCGTATATGGTCATCTAATCCTGGAAATTAATTTTCAAATGTGATCCGTCGCAAAAAGGCTTACGTTGAGAGGCTCCGCACCTGCATAAAAAGAAAGGGCCTTCCTGCTGGTATTCCTTACCCTCTTTATCTGTTATGATGCAGGACCCTTTCACCTGTATGGGGCCGTTAGCCTGCAATGATATTCTTACGGTTTCTTTACCGGGTATGGTATGCTCGGGTTCGGACACGGGCTCGTCATGGCGGCGGTAGCTCAGCGCGCCCGAAGGACAGTTCGTCACCGTCTCCATGATCGACCGGGTATCGGCTCCGCTCATATCGATCCAGGGTCTTTTACCCGGGTTAAAGACCGAGATGAGGCTTGTAAAGCATTTGCGGGAGTGAATGCACAGGTCTGGTTTCCAGAATACCGTAATCTCCGCGTTCGAATATTTCTTGTCCATCTTCGACATAAGCGTGTGTGATGATCTCTACAAATTACAAAATAAACTGCACGCTTCAGCGGTCGCCTGTTTTTTTATCGGCCAGGACAGTTTCTTTCGGGAGATCAGGTTCGCACGAGGGCTATTTAAGACAGATAAAAATGATTGACATTTCTTTTAAATTAAGATAATTATTAATTAATTTCAGACGATTGCATATTGTAGATAAGCTGATGAGCAAAATAGAACAAAAAGTATTTGTCGGTTTTGTGACAATTATTCTGATAACGGGCTTATTTGCAGGATATACATTCAGGAACATGCGTCTTCTGATCTATGAGGCAGAAGAGATCGGGCAATCGCTCCGCATCCTGCACACCATCGAAACCATATCTTTTCTTTCCCTTGATATTGAAACCGGCGCCCGGGGCTACCTGCTCACGCGTGATGAAAGCTACCTGCGACCGTATAATATATCTGTCGACCGCATTGATGAGGCGATCAGCAGCTTTGTTGTACTTGCCGATGAAGATTCACTGCCTCGTAACGAATCGGTCAGGTTGCACCGCCACGTGCTCACACTGGTAGACACCATGGCTTCCCTGATCTCACTGCAACAGAACCAGGCATTGAGCCAGAGTCGGGCCATCGAAGGGCTCGGTAAAGCGAAAGCCGAGATGGAGGAGATCCGGGGCATCATCAATACGATTGAGAACCGGGAAAGACAGGTATTGAGCGATACCAACCTGAACCGTATCCGTAAAGCCGACCAGACCATTACCGGCTTTATACTGCTGGTCGTTGTCGTAATTATTTCCCTGGCCTTTCTCTTTATCTGGATCCGGCGCGAGTTCATACTCCGTCGTTCTACCGAAAAGAAGCTGAACGAAACCAAGGACCTGCTCCAGGGGATCGTCGATTTCAGCCCCTCGCTCATCTATATTAAAGATACACAGGGCCGTTACCTGCTCGCTAACAAAGCCTTCCAGGCAGTATTGAATATCGACCCCGAATCGACCCACGGAAAAAAGGACGAAGACCTGTTCCCGCAGCAGTTTGCCGCTGTATACCGTGAGCACGACCGTGAAGTAACCGCCAGTAAATCCACGATCCAGGCAGAAGAGCAGGTGCCCGCGCTTCATGGAGAGATCAAAACCTTTATGACCAGTAAATTCCCTTTGTTTAACGAAAAGGGAAAGGTGTATGCCATCTGCGGGATCTCCAGTGATATTTCCGACCGGGTGCAGGCGCAGAGCGAATTACAGAAGACCAAGAATTTCCTGCAATCCATCATTGATTATTCCCCTGCCGTGATCTTCACCAAAGACCTCGAAGGACGCTTCATGTCGCTTAACCGGATCTATGAGCAGTACTTCGAAGTAAGCGCCGAGCAGTATATCGGCCATACGGATTATAAATTCTTCCCGAAGGAGATCGCCGACCGGATCCGCGAAAAAGAGCGGAGTGTGGTCGAGACCCGTTCGTATGTAACCTATGAGCAGCGCTCCGTGCTTAACGGGCGGGAGATGCATTTCCTGACCACCAAGTTCCCGCTGTACGATGAGAACGGAGATATCCACCTCATCTGCGGCATCTCCACCGATATCAGCCAGATCAGGAACGCGGAGAAACAATTGAAAGAATATGCCGATCGCGTATACGACCTGTACAACAATGCCCCATGCGGGTATCACTCGATCAACCAGGAGGGTTATTTCATCGAAATGAACGACACCGAGCTGGAATGGCTGGGCTATACCCGCGAGGAAGTGATCGGTAAGATGAAGCTGGAAGATGTGCTGACACCTGAATGCGCGGAACTGACCGCCAGGCTCCTCGAAAAGGTGAACACCGGTACGGTGCGCGAGATCAGGGATTATGAGCAGACCCTGATCCGGAAGAACGGCAGCACATTCGAAGCCCTGATCAATGCCTCCTTCGTATGGGATTCCGAAGGCAAGCCTATACACAGCCGTACCATTGTGCTCGATGTGACCGACCGGAAAACTGCCGCGGAAAAGATCAACCGGCTGAACATCGAGCTGGAACACAACAACAGCCGCTTGCAGGAAGTGAACTATGAGCTGGAGTCCTTTTCGTATTCTGTTTCACACGATTTAAGAAGCCCCCTGCGTGCTATCGACGGCTATGCGCGCATCCTGCTGGAAGATTATTTCTCGGTGCTGAACGAGGAGGGTAAGCGGGTGCTGAATGTGATCCTCTCCAATGCCCGCCGCATGAGCCAGCTGATCGACGACCTGCTGGAGTTTTCACGCCTGGGAAGACGGGAGCTGACCCGGAGCGTGGTCGAGATGAACGACCTGGTATCTGAAGTGATCCGCGAATTACAGGTCAGCAGTGATGAGGTAAGGATCTTTATTCACCCGCTCCCGGAAGTACGCGGCGACTGGACCATGCTGCGCCAGGTATGGCTGAACCTGGTTTCCAATGCCCTGAAATACTCTTCCAAAAAGGAGGAAAGGACCATTGAGATCGGTTGCCAGG
>CALNCF010000286.1 GCA_937875035.1 uncultured Sphingobacteriaceae bacterium
TTTGTACCGCAAATTTCCGGCAATCGTTTTTCTTGTACAGTTACATTGGTTACATAAGCGAAATTTATTTCAGGATGGTTTCTTTCAGGATCACATACAGCCCCATGATCAGCACGAACCAGCCGAAAGCAGGTTTCAGCTTCGCTCCGCTGATCTTTGAGGATAGATAGTTGCCGGCGAGATCCCCGTAACGGCGATCGATGTTACAGGGATTAAAAAGGACCAGTCAACAGAAAAATGATGGACCGAAAAGAAAAAGCCGGCCAGCGAATTAACCGTGATGATGACCAGCGAAGTACCTATGGCCGTCTTTAATGGGAGCTTTAATAAATGAACCAGCGCCGGGATGATCAGGAAGCCGCCGCCTGCGCCGATCAGGCTTGTAACAGCCCCGGTAAAGATTCCCTGGATAAAGATCATCGGGTAATGGAAAGGTTGCTCCGGCAATGCTTCAGCCACTGTTCCCTTTCTGATCATGCTGTACGATGCAAGGATCATAAGTGCTGCAAAAAGCAGCATAAGCAGCATGCGGTTGGTAAGGGTGAAATTCCCGGCGCTGAAAATTTCCGGTGGGATGGAAGGAACGATCAGGGTTCTTGTAAGGAAGACCGCAGCAACGGATGGTATCCCGAATACGGCAGCTGTTCTGATGCTGACCAGTCCTTTTCTGAAATAAGCGATGGAGCCGGCCAGGCTGGTGGTGCCGACAATAAAAAGTGAATAGGTAGTGGCCGCCACTGCATCGGTGCCGAACAGGTAAACTAAAACAGGAACGGTTAGTATGCTGCCGACGCCTCCGATCAGTCCTAAGGTGATACCGATAAAAATAGCTGCTGTGTAGCCCGCTGTTTCCATGTTCAGAAAATTGTTGCGGCAAAGGTGCCGCAACTCAGCAAACGGCACAGCTACTTTGGTTACATAAGCGTGATTTTGTTTCGCCCGAGCTGCCCTGCTCTTCCAGCTGCTTTAAAAGTCGTGATACCACGACCCGGGCAGTCCCTAATTCGTTGGCTAATTGCTCGTGGGTTACAGAGAGGATCCGGGAGTGTGTAAGCGCGGCTTTCTTTTTGAGCAATGCGAAGAGTCTTTCATCTACCTTTTTGAACGCAATGGCATTGACAATCTCCAGCAGCTCTTCAAAGCGCTTGTGGTACAGGCGGAAAATATAGTCTAGCCATTGGGGGTAGTCCCTGATGAATAAAGAGACCTTATCAATAGGGAGGAAAAGAATTTCCGCATCTTCTTCTACCTCGGCCTTTACCTTGCTTGGCTCATTATGCAGTCCACCTAAAAATGACATGATGCAGCTTTCGCCTGCTTTGATGTAATACAGGAGGATTTCCCTGCCGTCTTCCTCAGTGCGGATCACCTTCATCACACCTTTAGTCACGATCGGGATCGCCCGGATATGAGCATTTTCATTTAAGATAATGCTTCCGGCTTTATAGGTCTTTTTAATGCTGTATTGCTGCAGCTTCTCGACCAATTCCGGCGAAGTGCTGAATTCTGCTATTTTCTCAAGCGTTTCCATGGTACAATAAATAAGCTTTCAAAGGTACATAATCTATCCCGTGCCGCAGTCCTCCCTCCGGGTTCGGGTGCCCGGGCAAAAAGAACACCGGTAAGCAATCATAATACAGAGATACCCTGATACCCTTACATAAAATACCCTGCTGCGTGTATATAGCCTGCGGAATGCCTTGATTAGCTTTGCGATCTAAACCTTACTGATATGAAACGACTTTACCTATTTTGTTGTATGCTGCTGATTCCCACGCTGATGCTGGCTCAGCAATGGAACCGCTCACAGGCCATCCAGGGCGGGAAATTCCTTGATGTGATCCGCAACGGGAATACCCTGCTGGCGGCTACGCAGGACGGCCTTTACCGTTCTTCTGACGAAGGGGCGAGCTGGCTGAAGATGAACAGCTCACTGGATGCCGTCATGGCCAAGGTGTACTCTTCTTATGGCCAGAGCAAGCTGTTCTACCTTAAGCAGGATACGCTTTATTTCTTCGGAGGGTATGAGCTGCACCGTTCGGTAGATAGCGGCGCGACCTGGACCCGTATCACACCTGCTTTCACGATTGACTACAACGCCTCCTTTGCCTGTACAGACAAGGCGATCTATTGCACACTGGCTTCCTTCTCCGGTCCTTCCGAGATCCGGAGATCGGCCGATGGCGGCGCGACCTGGACACTGTGCGATACCACTTCGCAGAAGCTGACCATGTATGGTGCAGGCGATACCTTATTTTTCTGGGGATATTCAGGGGATATCTGGAGCAGCAATAAGATGTGCCAGGTGAATTACCTCGATGCCGCGGAAAAGATCCAGCCTTATGGAACCACCGGTCTGCCGGCCAACTCTTATATCACAGGCTTGGAACGGCTGAACGGCCGCATGGTCGCAGTCGTTCCCGACTACGGGTCCGCCAGCAGCATCCAGCGATACCGCATGTATTCCAGGAGCGGTCAGACCTGGTCGCAAACCATGGACTTTAAGCGCGACGGTATCTTGCTGCAGGCTAACGGCATGCTGTACTATGCTCCGCAGCTGACCGATTCCATCGCATATACCAGCGACGGGCTCGTATGGAACAAGATCCTGGTTGCCTCGAAGCACAGCTTCCATAAGATCGCCGGCCTGGATGCCGGGCAGGTATTGTTTGTAGAAGAATATGGTCTGTACACAACTACCTCCGTACCGGGTACTTTTACGAAAGCGAACGCCGGCTTCTATTTCCCGTCTACCGCAGCCATCGCGAAGCTGAACAACGACATGTATGTAGCGCACGAAAGCCTGGGTGTTTTTTATTCGCAGGATAATGGTGTAACCTTTACCGACATTACAGCAGGAGTTTCCAACACGGTAGGCAGACTTGCCATCTGTAATGCTCAATTGCTGGCATACAACCAGAGCCTGTACCAGGGTTCGAAAGCCTTTGTGTTTTCTCCTCAGACCTCAACGTGGGACAGCCTTGCCTTGCCTGCCAACAATGGCTACCAGCAGGGCAGGATCGCAGCGGTAACAAGCTCTATGATCCTGCTGTACCTCAAAGAGAAAATCTCCACCAATGTGTATGCAGACCGGTATTATTCCAGCACCGACCTGGGTGGTACCTGGAAAGACATCACCCCGCAGATCCCTGCAAACGCTTTAGCTTATGGCGAGTTCTTCAGCGGCGACAACGGCGAGCTGTTCATCCGGAACGAGTTCTGGTCGAGCAATGGCAAGGTGCAGGAATTCTATCTGTCAAGAACGGCAGATCCTGCGTTCAGCCCGCTGGGATTCAGCATGAGCAAGGATGTGTGGTATACGAACGTATCGTATCATAACGGCGAGTTCTTCCTGCTTAAGAACATGCACAACGCGCCCGATTCCCTGTACATCACGAACAGCGATTCCCTGAAATTCTTCAGGCAGATCACCTACGGAAGCTTTAAATTCTATAATAAGCAGATGGGAGAGGGCGGACTGATCGTTACAGGCGATACCTTCTATTCCATCGGGATGGACAGCGTCGACCTCGACCTTACGCTGATCCGTTCGCTGGATGGCGGAGCAAGCTGGCACCGCTTTACCGATGGCTTTGCGCCACGCACGACACCGAACCAGCTTTTCCGCGACGGAAGTGACCTTTGGGTAGCTGCAAGCAACGGACTCTGGAAGTACGGTACCGTCAGCACCTATGCTCCTGCACCGGGCAGCACGGCCAAACAGGATATCCGCCTGTACCCGAACCCTTGCCGTCACTACATCCAGGCAGACCTGGAAGGGATCTCGGAAGGCGCCCTGATCAGAGTTTATGATATGAGTGGCAGGCTAATGTTCCGGCAGGAAGCCGCTCAGCAGCAGCTCCGGATCGATACCGATCAGTATCCGAAAGGGATGTACCTGCTGCAGGTGATCGGCGCTGAGATCATCACCCGGAAATTCATTGTCGATTAATTAAAGACATCGTCTTTTAAAGAGGGAGCCATGCACGAAAGTGTGTGGCTCCCTCTGTTTACAGGGATTCGCAAACGCTTTCGCTTTATGCACGTACAGCCGTATGGCCTGTTTTGATGATAAATTCTTTCAGCTCTGAGATGATAGCCTGCCCTTTGTCCTGCGCGTACCAGGTGTGCACTTCCTTTACCAGCTCTTCGTGACTGGCGGCCGGGTTCGCTTTCATGAAGGCATCGGTCTGGTCCTGGATCAGCTTAGGGCGTGGTCCCCAGCTTGCTAATTCTTCTCCGCTGACAGCGTCAAAGCTCACGAGCTTAGGGATAGAACGGCTGCGGCCATTGGTGAGGTACTGATCCATAAAATCGAGGTTCTCATCCCTTAGAATGATCTGAAGATCTATATAGGCAGAGGCGGTAGCTATTTTACCTATAAAGGGCAGGATCTGCGAGCTGTCGCCGCACCATGTTTCGGTGATCACGATCCATTTCTGTGCACGGTCGATCCCTGCCAGCGCTTCCTGCACCTCTGCCGTGATCTCGAACTGCTTGTCGATGCGCTTCATGCGCTGCGCATTTAAACGGGTCGACTCGACCAGGAGCGCATCCTGTGAGGTACCGGAGGTACGGCCCTGCTCGGCCTGCTCGCGGGTGATGTTAAAAAATGTTTCGTAGGAAACAGGGTTGTTCAGTTGGAACTGTTGAATGGTTGCTGACATAATGAGTAGTAAATAATATCTATACTAAACCACTGACAAGGGATTTTGTGTGAGTAAAATGATCATCGCCGGACTTCATGATCAGGATCTTGGAAAATGGCTCACCAACTGGTAGAGGTCGTCCCTGCGGTCGTTCAGGTTCCTTACAGATCCGAAATGATGCAGGCCTTTCAGCAGGTCCAGGTCGATATCCGCGATCAGCACCATCTCTGTATTGGGCGTTGCCTCTGCCTTGATGGCATTGGTCGGGAAGGCGAAGTCGGAAGGGGTGAACACGGCCGACTGCGCATACTGTATGTCCATGTTATGCACCTTGGGCAGGTTACCCACACTGCCTGCAATAGCCACGAAGCATTCATTTTCGATCGCCCTCGCCATGGCACAGTGACGTACCCGGTGATAGCCGCTTTGCGTATCCGTAAGAAAGGGTACAAAGAGGATGTCCATGCCATCGTCGGCCAGGATGCGCGACAGCTCGGGGAACTCTACATCATAGCAGATCAGGATGCCGATCTTGCCACAGTCGGTATCGAATACCTTCAGTGTATTTCCCCCGGCCATTCCCCAGTCGTTCTTTTCCGATGGGGTGATGTGCAGCTTTTCATATACTTCAACGGTCCCGTTCCTGCGGCATAAATAGCCGATGTTGTACAGCTTGCCGTCGCGGATCACGGGCATGCTTCCCGTAATGATATTCGTGTTGTAGTTCACGGCAAACTCCTGGAATTTCTCCTTCAGCACATCGGCATAGCGGGCCAGCTCGCGAATGGCTTCAGCCTCCGGAAGGTGGTTGAAATCGGCCATCAGGGGTGCATGGAAATATTCGGGGAAGAGCGCGAAGTCGCACTTGTAATCGGAAGCCGCATCCACGAAGAATTCGATCTGCTCATACAGCGCGTTCAGATCCTTTAAAGGCCGCATCTGCCATTGCACCAGTGCCAGGCGTACGCGTGAGATCTTACTGTTGATGAGCTGGATCTTCGATTCGTAATAGATATTGTTCCACTCGATGAGCGTCGCGTATTCCATCGATTCCTTGTCGCCCGGAAGGTACCCTTTCAGGATGCGCTTCACATGAAAATCATTGGCAAGCTGGAAGCTGAGCGTAGGGTCGTAGATCTCCTTGCTCTTTACTTTCCTGATGTATTCCTTGGTGCTGAGGCTGTCGGCATACTGGTTGTAATGAGGGAGCCTGCCGCCTGCTACGATGGACCTGAGGTTGAGCTTTTCGCAGAGCTCCTT
>CALNCF010000287.1 GCA_937875035.1 uncultured Sphingobacteriaceae bacterium
GAGATCACAGAAAAACCAAACGCCATCCATATCTCCGAGTTCAGGGATAAGATCGAATACCAGGATGTATCCTTCAGCTATGCCCCGGATAAGGAGGTGCTGAGCCATATTCACCTGGAGATCCCGAAGGGCCGCATGATCGCGCTTGTAGGGCAGTCGGGCGCAGGCAAGACCACCCTGGCCGATCTCTTGCCACGCTTTTATGATGTGACCGGGGGACGGATCCTGATTGACGGGGTAGACATACGCGATGTGCGGCTGCACGACCTGAACCAGCTGATGGGGATCGTTACGCAGGAGTCGATCCTCTTCAATGATTCCATCCTGAAGAACATCGCTTTCGGACTGGAGAACGTACCTGAAGAAGATGTGATCGAAGCGGCGAAGATCGCCAATGCCCATGAGTTCATCATTAAAATGGAAAAGGGATATCACAGCAATATCGGCGACCGGGGCGCGAAGCTTTCCGGCGGACAACGTCAGCGCTTATCCATTGCCCGCGCGGTATTAAAAAACCCTCCGATCCTGATCCTGGATGAAGCCACCTCTGCGCTCGACACCGAATCGGAACGCCTGGTACAGGATGCCCTGCAAAAGCTGATGGCGAACCGTACCTCCATCGTCATTGCCCACCGCCTGTCGACCATACAGCATGCCGACCTGATCGTGGTGATGCAGAACGGCGCCATTATCGAAACCGGGAAGCATGCCGAGCTCCTGGAGAAGGATGGCGTATACAAAAAGCTTTCGGAGATGCAGGCCTTTGTATAGGCTCATCTCCGAAAGGAATTCTTATTGATCTTTTAGTATAACAGGTTCCCGAACGGGAAGCGCGCGGTGTGGAGCTCCTTTACCTTTTCGTACAGCAAAGCCCGGAACTCTTCTACATTTTCTTTTTTAAGCGCGGAGATAAAAATGGCCGGTGAATTATCCTTGCTCATCCAGCTGTTCCTGAAGTCTTCGATGCTCATCTTTCCTTCTTCCAGCTTATAGGCATCTACCTTATTAAAGACCACGATCATAGGTTTGTCGAGCGCATCCATCTCTTTCAGCGTCTCATTCACCACGTGCATATGATCCTCAAAATTCGGGTGAGATACATCGACCACGTGCAGCAGGATATCGGCTTCCTTTACTTCCGACAGGGTCGACTTAAAGCTTTCGATCAGGTTATGCGGAAGCTTACGGATGAAGCCCACCGTATCTGATAAGAGGAAGGGCAGGTTGTCGATCACCACCTTACGCACCGTTGTATCGAGGGTCGCAAACAATTTATTCTCTGCGAGGATATCCGATTTGCTGAGCAGGTTCATAATGGTCGACTTGCCCACATTGGTATAGCCTACAAGCGCGACGCGGATCAGCTCCACCCGGTTCTTACGCTGGGTCTCATTCTGACGGTCGATCAGCTCGAGTCGTTCTTTCAGCAGGTCGATCTTATTCAGGATGATCCGGCGGTCGGTCTCGATCTGCGACTCACCCGGTCCGCGCATCCCGATGCCTCCTTTTTGCCGTTCGAGGTGGGTCCACATCCGCTTTAAACGCGGAAGCATGTACTGGCATTGGGCCAGCTCTACCTGTGTTTTAGCCTGGGCACTCTGTGCCCTGCCTGCAAAAATATCAAGGATCAGGCTGCTCCGGTCGAGCACCTTGCAATCCAGGTCCCGTTCGATATTACGCAGCTGCGAAGGGCTCAGCTCATCGTCGAACACGGCCATGTCGATCTCTTCGGCTTTCATAAAGGCTTTCACCTCTTCCAGCTTTCCCTTTCCTACATAAGTACGCACATCCGGCCTCAGGGCCTTTTGGGTAAAGTACCTGATGGTTTTGCCGCCTGCCGTTTCTACCAGGAAGGAAAGCTCATCCAGGTATTCGCGCTCCTGCTCTTCCGTTTCATTCGGTGTGATCACACCGACCAGCACTGCTGTTTCCTGCTTTAATCCTGTTTCGTACAATTTTGTCCGCGCCATGTTCCTCCCGCCTTTTATAGTAGCTGATGCTACTCTTGTCTGAGTGTTTTTACGTATTGCGCCACTGTGAATATCTCCTGCTCGGTTAAACGGTCTTTGAAGCCCGGCATACCGCCACGGCCGCTTTTGATCGTTCCGATCAGGCCCCTGTTCTCACAGGTTGATTCTGATAAT
>CALNCF010000288.1 GCA_937875035.1 uncultured Sphingobacteriaceae bacterium
AGCAGGAAAAAAAGAAGCGTACCATCACCCATAAGCAGCGATATTTTTCACCGGATATTTCGCACGACCGGCAGCGGGTAGCCGTGATCCGCATGGATGATGAGCAGCGCTCATCGGTAGCGATCATAGACATTCGTACCGGGGATATATTACAGCAGATCTCTAATCCCGATGGGTATGAGCTCTCGTACCCGCGCTGGGCGCAGGCAGATGAGAAGATCATCGTTGCCGCTACCCGGGATGGTAAGATGACTCTGCTTTCGTTCAGCCTGCATAACGGAGCACAGGAGGTGCTGCTGATGCCTGTGAGGCAGATCATCTCTCGCCCCTTTGTGCAGGGCAGGCGTGTATGGTTCTCCTCTTCCGCTTCGGGCATTGATAATATTTATGAGCTTGACCTGGAGAGCGGGAACACGTATCGTCTTAGCGCTGTTGCTTACGGGGCTTATAGCCCAGCCATGGGTACAGATGGGAAGACCCTGGTCTATTCGGAGATCACCGGGAAGGGCCGTTCGCTGAAAGCATTGAACACCGCGGAACAACGGAGCGCGTTCAGTGCATGGACCGATGCGGATAAACAGGCTTACCTGCCCGGAAAGCTGGATGCGGGAAGCAGGGATATCCTGGCTGCCATACCGGATTATTCGTTCGCTGAAAGTAATTACAGACAGCTTCCGCACCTGCTGCGTATTCATTCCTGGAATGCCATCATCAGTGAAAATTCATATGGCTTACGACTCAGCTCGACGAACATCCTGACCAATATGAATGCCGTTGCAGAGGTGGTGTATAACCGCAACGACCATGCGACATCGTATGCATTGGGATTGCAGTACGCGGGATGGTTCCCGGTGCTCTCGCTTAATGCCGCGAAGATATTGAACCGAAGCTACCTGCAATACCGTTCAGACAGCCTGGGGAATGATCGCCTGGAAGAGATCAGCTATAACGAGCAGCAATGGGTAGCCGGTGTTTCCGTACCCCTGTTCGATGTAAAGGGACCCTGGCAGCGCAGCCTGTCGGTTTCGGTAAAGGGTACCCTGTCGTCGCTCTATCTCCCGGGCAGCGCTTCGCAGTGGGTAAGCTATATGAACTCATCCCTGCTGTTCAGCAATTACCTGCGGAAGGCCCGCAAGCAGGTAGCTCCGCGCTGGGGGCAAAGAGTGATGCTGTACGAAGACCGGGGCTTGCAGCATGCAAGCCGGCAGTATGGGATAGAGGGATCTTTTTATTTTCCGGGGATCCATGTTACGCACAGCCTGCTGCTAAGCCAGGGATTCCAGTCGCGCAGCATCCGTAATGTATTCTATAATTTCAGCGATCGTTTTGTGTATGCCAGGGGCTATGAGGCGATCCGGTATAAGGAGGTTTTCCGCAGCGGATTTAATTACCAGTTTCCCTTGTGCTATCCTGATGCGGGCCTTGCCTCTATCGTATACCTGAGCCGTTTGCGGACCAATATATTTTATGATCACTCCGTATTGAAAGGAACCCTGCAGGGTAACCTGCTAAACCGTTCGGCAGGGGTCGAGCTTATTGCAGATACGCGCATCATCAATACCGCGCCTCTTACCTTTAATATACGCTGGGCGCAATTGCTCGATCAGAACCCGGTATCGCCGGGAACACGCTCGCAGTTCAGCCTGAATATCATCCAGCTTTTTTAGAGCTACGCGCAGAAGCAATCGGCCACATGATCGTTGATCATACCCGTAGCCTGTAAGTGTGCGTAACAAATGGTGGTACCGAAAAACTTGAAGCCTCTCTTCTTCATGTCGGCGCTGATCCTGTCGGAGATATCGTTTCTCGGCGGCACTTCTTTTAAGGTCTTCGGATGGTTGATAAGAGGCTTGCCTCCCGGGAAAAATCCGCAGATATAATTCCGGAAAGAGCCAAACTCTTCCTGGAGCCCGAGGAATAATTTCGCGTTGCTGATCGCTGCCTGGATCTTCAGCCGGTTGCGTACAATGCCTTCGTTCAGCATTAGCTTTTCTATATCCTTTTCGGTAAAGCGCGCCACTTTCGCCGCGTCGAAATTCGCAAAAGCCTTACGGTAACCCTCGCGCTTGCGCAACACCGTGATCCAGCTCAGGCCGGCCTGAGCGCTTTCCAGTACCAGGAACTCGAAAAGGATCTTGTCGTCTGTCACCTCACGACCCCATTCCTCATCGTGATACTTTACATACAGCGGGTCGCTTCCGCACCATCCGCAGCGGATCTTCTCATCCGTGGTATTTATTGTTTTTGCCATGTGTACTTGTTCTTTATTGATTATTCCGCGGAGAGCTCATCCCAGTATTCTACCGCTCTCCTGAAATGAGGGATCACGATGGAGCCGCCTACGAGGTTAGCGATCATGAACACCTCCCAGATCTCCGCGCTGGTCACGCCTTCGTCCTTACATTTTCCTAAATGATATTTAATGCAGTCGTCGCAGCGCAATACCATCGAAGCTACCAATCCCAGCAGCTCCTTGGTCTTTACATTCAGCGCGCCCTCGGCATAGCTGGTCGTATCCAGGTTGAAGAACCGTTTGATGTTGAGGTTGTTTTCTTCCATGATGCGTTCGTTCATCCTCGAACGGTACGCGTTGAACTCTTCGGTCAGTTTTCCCATAACAATTATTTCGATGTTCTCTTTTTCTTGCGGAGCTCGGTGTTCGGGTCCCAGAATTTTTCTTTGAAATCAACCACCTGGTTGTTCTCTACCCGGACATGCTCGTTGTTTAGCAGCTCCTCCATCAGGTCGGGATGAGGAAAGTTGAGCCGGCCGGTGAGCTGCCCGTTGCGGTTCACGACCCGGTGCGCAGGAATAAAGCCCCGTGTGGTATGCGATGCGTTCATGGCCCAGCCTACCATTCTCGAAGATCCTTTGCTTCCTAAATATTCGGCGATGGCTCCATAGGATGTAACGCGCCCGGCAGGAATTTTCCTGACCACATCAAACACCCGTTCAAAGAAATTCTTTTCTTTTTTAGCCATCGTACCCGGTTAAAAACCGAATTGAATATAGTTAATATTTTTCCCCTGGTCGCGGTAGATCTTTTCGTAGGTGGTTTGTATCGACAACACTTCATCGGGCAGATCCGATTGGTACAGGTCGTGGGTATGCTTAATGAGCTTCAGCCCTTCGGATGCGATCACCTCCAGGGTATACTGGTAAAGACCGTCGTTGTCGGTTTTGAGATGTATGATCCCTCCCGGCTTCAGGATGCGCTGGTATGAATGGATGAAGCGCGGCGCTGTGAGGCGTTTACGGATGCGGCTGATCTGCGGCCGCGGATCAGGAAAGGTGATCCAGATTTCCGAAACTTCCTCTTCTCCGAAATGCTCGGCGATCTGCTCGATCTGGGTACGCAGGAAGCCGATGTTCGGAATCTCCTCTTCTAGCGCGGTCTTGGCGCCCTTCCAGATGCGCGAGCCTTTGATGTCGACCCCAATAAAATTCTTTTCCGGGAAGAATCTTCCCATGCTTACGGTATATTCGCCTCGTCCGCAGCCCAGCTCCAATACAAGAGGCTGGTCGTTCCTGAAAAAATTTTCTCCCCACTTTCCTTTGTGAGCGGTATCCAGTTCCACTACATTTGGAAATGTGGCGATGGCTGCAAAACGGATTAACTTATCTTTTCCCAATTTTTTATATTTAAAAGGCAAAAATAATTCTTTGATTCTATATTATGATGAAAGATCTGAAGCTGGTATTAAATGATATTCAACACAACGGGCATACCGGCAGCCAGGAGTACCTGGTCCGGCTGATCGATTACATCCGTCCTCATGATCCCGGGGCCGCTATGCTTGCCGAAGAGCGGATCCGCGAGTTGGTCGTGCTCCTGCACCAGGATGAAGATCACCGGAAAGCCTTCTCCATGTATGTGGTCCGGCTGATCGTTTCCAAGAATCATATCAGGCTGCTGACCGAGCTGGGGATCTCGGCCAACGCGGGTTTCTTTTCTGAGCTGCTGCGTCGTTTCAATGAAAAGATCCTGCCCCCGCTCATCGACAAGAATGAGCTGCTCGACCTGCTCGAAGATCTTTTCCGTCGCCCGAACGACTACATCTGGGTAGAGCAGGTAAACGACCTGGTATGGACAGAGCTTTTTGAGCTGATCCGCTTCGGAACAAAAAAGAATCCGCAGATCTTCGACGAATTCTATATCCCGGTGATGGCTTCCATCCCCATCATTGCGAACCGTATTTCGGCCTTAGGTCTCGACCGCGACCTGATCACCCGCCTTCCTCATCTCGAAAAATACAACTCTTCCTTTTTAATGCTTCCGCAGGAGGTCTTTAATTATATAGAGCTGGTGAAGAACCAGGTGGCCGAAGAAGTATTGCAGGAGCATTACCGCCAGCTGAAGGTGATCATCAAGCAATGCCAGGACCAGTTGAACCTGATCCGGAAGAACCAACCCAAAGACGGGGTAAGCATTACGGTGGTGTATCTCTTGCTGCGAATCCAGCAGAACCTCGAACGCCTCAATGTACTGCTGGGCTTTACGCAGCCCGGCGATCATAAAAAGGAAGCGGTACGTTTCTTTAAGGCTTTGGTGAAAGCGGAGAACAAGAAGCACGGGATCCGTGAGCACATTCGCAGCAATACCAATTTGCTGGCGTACCAGATCGTGGAGCATACGAGCCAGACCGGTGAGCATTATATCAGCAATACTCCTAAGGAATATTTTAAATTCCTGTGGAAGTCTATGGGCGGAGGACTCATCATTGTATTCGTAACCTGGATCAAGTTCCTTATCAGCTATGTAAAATTCGCGCCGCTTACCGAAGGGTTCTGGTACAGCATCAACTATTCCCTGGGCTTTGTAGGGATCTATGCATCGGGAACGACACTCGCAACCAAGCAGCCCGCCATGACGGCCTCGGCGTTAGCCGGCTCGCTCGATTCGAGGAAGAAGGAGGTGGATACGGATAACGCGGTCGAGCTGATCATCAAGATGGCGCGCAGCCAGTTTGTTTCCTTCTTCGGCAACCTCATTATTGTAATACCCGTGGGTTACCTCATTGCCTGGTTCTATTACCAGTATACCGGCGATTATATCGTGCACCAGGGTAAGGCGATGAAGGTGATGGTTGATAATAATGCCTTCACCTCTATGTGTATAATTTATGGCGCCGTAACGGGAGTATTCCTCTTCCTTTCGGGGCTGATCTCAGGATATTATGATAACAAGGTCGACTATAATAAGATCCCCCAGCGGATCCGTGAGCATAAAGGACTGAAACGCTATTTCCCGCAAGGGCTGATCGACAAGGTCAGCAGCTATGTGGACGATCACCTGGGCGGTATCGTTGGGAATGTGTTCCTGGGGTTCTGCCTCGGGCTGGCGCCTGCCATCGGCGCGGTTACCGGCTTGCCCCTGGATGTGCGGCATATTACCCTCGCGGGTTGCAGCACGGCGATGTCGGCCTTTACGCTTGGCGACCAGGTAACAGGGGAGATGATCTTCGGTGTGGCGATGGGCGTAAGCGGGATCGGGCTGATGAACTTCGTGGTAAGCTTCGGGCTGACCTTGTTCGTAGCCGTGAAGTCGCGCAAGATGAACTTTACCCAGACCGGTGAGCTCATCAATAAAGTATTCGCGAGGCTGATCGTAAGCCCCGGCGAGTTTTTTTATCCGCCTGTAAAAAGAGTTGTATCTTTGCCCGATAGTAATCATCAACAGAAATAATTAGCCGTTTATTTTTTGAGGTTCCTTACAGGAACGCACGTATATGAATAAGGATTCCAGAATATATATAGCCGGGCACCGGGGAATGGTAGGCTCCGCGATCTACCGTAAGCTGCAACAGGAAGGCCACCATAACCTGCTGGTACGTACTTCCAAAGAAATGGATTTGCGTAACCAGGATGAGGTAGCCGCGTTCTTCGAAAAAGAAAAGCCGGAATTTGTATTCCTGGCCGCTGCCAAGGTAGGCGGTATCGTAGCGAACAATACGTACCGCGCTGATTTTATATATGAGAACCTGCAGATCCAGAACAACGTGATCCACCAGGCCTATGTGCATGGTGTGGAGAAGCTGATGTTCCTGGGTTCTTCCTGCATTTACCCGAAGCTGGCTCCGCAGCCCCTGAAGGAAGAATACCTTTTAACCGGTTTGCTGGAACATACCAACGAGCCCTACGCGATCGCGAAGATCGCCGGGATCAAGATGTGCGAGGCTTACCGCGACCAGTATGGCTGTAACTTTATTTCGGTGATGCCGACCAACCTGTACGGGATCAACGATAATTATCACCCGGAGAACTCACACGTATTGCCTGCGCTGATCCGCAAATTCCACGAAGCGAAGAAGAATGAAAAGCCATTCGTAGAGATCTGGGGTACAGGAGAGCCGAAACGGGAGTTCCTGTTTTCCGACGACCTGGCATCGGCCTGCTATTTCCTGATGCAGCATTATAACGAGCCTCAATTCATCAATGTGGGTACAGGGCATGATATTTCCATTAAGGAGCTGGCAGAGCTGGTGATGCGCATTATTGGCTACGAGGGTGCGTTGAGGTTTGATACCACCCGCCCGGATGGTACGCCGCGCAAGCTGATGGATGTAACGAAGCTTCATTCACTTGGCTGGAAGCACCAGGTAGAGCTGGCAGAAGGCATTGAACGTGCCTATGAAGATTTTATCTCTAAATAAACACATATGGAGATCCCATAAAAAAAGCCCGCTTATGCGGGCCTTTTTTATGGGCATTATTGGGTTAAATAGTAATGCTTAGAACTTAGCGGTCACACCCAGGTTAATGATCCCTAAGCCATAACCAACTTCTGCGTAAGCTCCGATACTTTCCGTGAAGAAATAACGTGCTCCCGCGTGTGCTCCGAATACGGCGCCTCCGGCTGTCGGAGATGGTGTACCTGCCGGCGCGCCATCAAGCTTTACGCTTGCTGCATTGTAACCGAGGATCACACCTGCATACGGATCCAGGTTGTCGATGTCCAGGTCGAAGTGATAGTTTGCGCGGGCGCCTACAAGGAAGTAAGAATACTTCACTTTGTAGAAACCAAGGTCTTCACTTTTTCCGGCGAAGCCTAAGAATCCGCCTACACCCAGCTTATCGCTGATGCCGTATTCACCGCTCAGCCCGATAGGAATACCGAAGCCTCCGCCGATACCGATACCGGCATTGATGCCGATCTGGCCTTCTTCGAAATTCTGTGCTTTTGAAATTTTACTTGTTGCGATCATGCCGATCACTAACAGGCATACCATTGAGAGTTTTTTCATCGATTGGGTTTGTTATGTTTTGTTGATGCAATTTTACTGGCAATCGAACGATCCATAAATCCCCGTTTGCGGGTAATTTATTATACCCACTGGTACTGATGGCGCATAAAAAAAGACCTGTGCGTATGCAGCAGGTCTTTTTATTACAGGCTTCGCGGAAATTATTCTCCTTTGAAAGCGGCTTTTCTTTTTTCGAGGAAGGCAGTTGTGCCTTCTTTAAAATCGGCAGTGCCGAAACATTTCCCGAACTCATCGATCTCTACCTCGAAACCATTGACGCCATCCTGTAAGGAAGCGTTCAGGGCTTTGATCGCGTGTGATATAGCTACCGGCGATTTGCTGATGATCTTCGCCGCGATCTCTTCGCATTTAGCGATCAGTCCTTCGGCTGTGGTTACATGATTCACCAGGCCGATACGGTACGCCTCCTGCGCGTCTACCATGTCTGCGGTCACGATCATCTCCAGGGCTTTACCTTTCCCAACCAATTGTGTGAGGCGCTGTGTGCCTCCGTATCCCGGGATCACCCCGAGCGAAACTTCCGGCAGACCCATCTTCGCGTTGTCGCTGGCTACACGGATATGGCACGACATGGCGAGCTCCAGTCCGCCACCCAGGGCGAACCCGTTAATGGCGGCGATCACCGGCTTGCCGATGTTCGCGATAAAGTCGAATACCAGGCGGTGTCCTTCCGCGCTTAATCTCTTTCCTTCTTCCACGCTGAAATGCGCGAACTCCGAAATGTCGGCGCCGGCCACAAAAGCCTTGCTGCCATCACCGGTCAGGATGATCGCCTGTACCTCTTTATCTGTCGCGGCAGCCGAGAATGCTTCATGCAGCTCGGAAAGCACGGCCTTGTTCAGCGCGTTCAGCTTGCTTGCGCGGTTGATGGTGATGTAAAGGGTATGGTTTTTCTTTTCGGTTAACAGGTTCTCGTAGCTCATTAGTCGAAGATTAATTGTTCAATATCTACTGTTAATTTTTTAATGTATTTCTTTTTCAGGGAGACCGAAGCAACGGTGCACCATGCCGGGGCATGCGGGCCTTTATTCAGCAGCAGCACCTTGGTATCGCCGATCAGCCATTCATAACCGATGATGTTTCCCATCGGGTCGGCGGAGCGTGTTTTGTTCTCCTTGATCAGCGGCTTGCCGAACTGTGTGCTCAGGGAAGAAACGATCGCTGCAAGGTCTTCATGTCGAAATCTACTTCCACCAGGCTGCCCTGGTAGAAGCGCAGGTTCGAATAGCTGTATTTATATTTCTTAAGGAATAAGGAGTCTTTAAAAGAAAGCTGGCAGTTCTCGAACTCGTCGCCGGCCTGGTTACTGCTGCAGCTGCGCAGGCTGGGCAGTGTACTTTTGGGTGTTCCCCACAACAGGTTATCGTATCCTTTAGCGTTGATCTGCGCGTAGCTGCTATTGAAGAACAGGAAAGAGATGCCTATCAACAGGAATACCCTCATATCAGAAATTTCTATGCGTTTTTACCCAGTCGTTCATGTAGGCTACGATCTCGGAAGTTGGTGTTCCGGGAGGGAAGAGCCGGCCAACACCCATTTCGTTCAGGGCTTTGATATCGGCTTCGGGAATAATGCCGCCGCCGGTCAGCAGGATGTCGTTCACACCCTTTTCCTTCATGATGGACATGATCTTCGGAAAAACCGTCATGTGCGCGCCACTGAGGATGCTTACGCCGATGGCGTCCACGTCTTCCTGGATAGCTGTATTCACCACCATCTCGGGTGTTTGCCTTAAGCCGGTATAGATCACTTCCATACCTGCATCACGAAAGGAGGTCGCGATGATCTTCGCGCCCCGGTCGTGACCGTCGAGCCCGCATTTGGCCACTAATACGCGTATTGGTCTGTTCATGTAATAGCTTAGTAAGGAACCTTTTTCAACAGGAACTTTTGTTTCTTCAGTTTTTTCCTGTACTTCATCAGTCCCTCTTCATCCATGCGTACATAATACGATTGCTTCTCCAGTCTTCCTGTATCTTCCACCATCCGTACGTCCGGGAAATATTTACGCAGGGTACGTTCCGGGTTCTTATTATCTTTTGTAATGATGATCGGGGTAACGATCACATCATCGCCCGACTTGCCAATGAAAAATCCCGACCAGCGCTCGTTCTCCTGGCTGAAGTAAAAGGATTGCTGCTTATATGCAGAGAACACATGCTGCTCGTCGAGGAAATCGATCCGGGTATTGTCTTTCTGAATTTGTGTGAAAGAATTTTTGCCGATGTACACCGTGGTAGTGTCTGCCAGCAGATCCTTATTATAAAAAACATACTTTCCACGATAGGTTTCCGGTATCTCTTGCTGAGCCTCGCCCGGAAAGCGGTCGAAGCGCAGAGGCTGACAGGCGGCCATCGTTAGCAGCGCAGCCAAGCAAAGCAGGTATGTTTTCTGGATCTTCATCTTCATTATGCGTTAAAGGCGGTCAGCGCTTTTTTCAGTCTTCTCAGGGTCGTTTCTTTCCCAAGCAATTCCACCATTTCGAAAATAGCCGGACCGGAGCCCACACCCGAAAGCGCCACCCGGAAGATCTGCATGACCTGTCCGGCGCCGATGCCCGAGGCTTCGGCTGTTGCTTTAAATGTTTCTTCGGTTGCAGCTGCGCTGAAATTCTCCTGACCTTCCAGCTTGCTCACCAGGTCTGTCATAAATGCCGGAACCTGGTCTTTCCATTTCTTACGGATCACATCCTGGTCGTATTGTTCAGGCTCTGTGAAGAAGTAAGAAGAAAGCTCCCAGAATTCATTAACAAAATGAGCCTTTTCTTTAATAAGACGGCACACCTGTGTTACGTAAGCAGGGTCGGCACTGATATTTTTAGCCTGAAGCTCCGGGGCGAATAATGCCGCCAGCTCTTCATCGGGTTTTGCACGCAGGTATTGCTGGTTGAACCATTTGGTTTTGGCCGCGTCGAATTTGGCGCCCGATTTGGAAATCCGTTCCACGCTGAAAGCCTGGATCAGCTCATCCATCGAGAAGATCTCCTGCGGGGTTCCCGGGTTCCATCCCAGTAAGGCCAGCATGTTGATGAACGCTTCAGGGAAGTATCCCTTTTCGCGGTAGCCGGAGCTGATCTCCCCGGTAACGGGGTCTTTCCATTCCAGCGGGAACACCGGGAATCCCAGGCGGTCACCGTCGCGTTTGCTGAGCTTGCCGTTCCCGTCGGGCTTTAACAATAAAGGTAAATGGGCGAACTGAGGCATCACCTCTTCCCAGCCCAGGTAACGGTATAGCAGCACGTGCAGCGGAGCAGAGGGTAGCCATTCTTCTCCACGGATCACGTGAGTGATCTTCATTAAATAATCGTCTACAATGTTTGCGAGATGATAGGTCGGCATACCGTCCGATTTGAACAATACCTTGTCGTCCATCTGCGAGGTATGCACCAGTACATTGCCACGGATCAGGTCCGTTACACGTACTTCTTCCTTGCGTGGGATCTTGATACGGATCACGTAAGGATCACCGGCATCCAGCCTGCGCTTCACTTCATCTTCCGGAAGCGACAGCGAGTTCTTCATGCTTTCGCGGGTGATATAATTGTATTGAGGTGAACCTACGTTCGAGGCTTTCAGGCGCTCGCGCATTTCATCCAGCTCTTCGGCAGTATCGAAGGCGTAATAGGCATTCCCTGATTCGATCAGCTGCATGGCATACTGGCGGTACAGGGCCTTGCGTTCCGACTGGCGGTAAGGCGCATGAGGTCCCAGATCCTTGCCGCCCTTCACGATCCCCTCATCGATTTCGATACCCATCCATTCAAGTGCATCGAGGATATAGGCTTCTGCTCCGGGCACAAAACGGGTAGAATCTGTGTCTTCGATTCTCAATAACATATCTCCGCCGTGCTGACGCGCGAAAAGATAATTATACAATGCTGTACGAACGCCGCCAATATGAAGCGGACCGGTTGGGCTGGGTGCAAAACGAACTCTGACTTTTTTA
>CALNCF010000289.1 GCA_937875035.1 uncultured Sphingobacteriaceae bacterium
ACGATCGCTTTCTCGTACTCGAGCTTTATAACGGGGTGAACTACGAAGAAAGCGGTACACCGGGCACCATCAACGACCGGAAACAGAATATGCGTATCAGGTTCAGGCAGCACGAGGTAAAGTTTGACCTGTCGACCTTTAAGATGAACCGTACCAACGAAGATCTCTTCAAGAACTATCATACCATGCTGAATGTAAAGCAGCTGGTGTATTATGAAGATTCGCTGGAAAGCAAGCAAAAAAAAGATCAGGAATATTTCGGGAACAATGTGCTGATGTATACCATGATGAAAAAGGATCTTCGTGTGGACTCCACGCTGAAAGCCGAAGACATTCCCTTGCAAAGTGACATCATCCGGAACTTCCCGAAAAAGAACTGGCCTTCTATTATCGCTTCTTCTTACGGAGTGATCCGGAACATCCGCAGCTATGCTGAAAATAATGCGAGCGACCAGGAGCAGCTGAACAAGCAGATCCGTCGCCATGTGATCGAGTTTCACCGCAAGTTCACCCTTTCGATCGCCTGCATCATCCTCTTCTTTATCGGCGCCCCGTTGGGAGCGATCATTCGTAAAGGCGGCTTGGGTATGCCGGTCGTTATTTCGATCTTCTTCTTTATCTTCTTCCATATCCTCTCCATCACCGGGGAGAAGATGGCAAGAGAAGGTGTTTTGCCGGTTTGGGAGGGCATGTGGCTGGCCAGTATGATCCTGACTCCGATCGGAATTTTCTTTACCCGCAAAGCGACAGCCGATTCGGCCTTGTTTGATATCAATACCTACCTGGATTTCTTTAAGCAGATCGGGAAGGTGTTTACCCGTAAAAAGCAGGTAAGCCCGTAAATATTCGGGCTGATTTCCATTCAAAATTGTACTTTTGCAGGCAAATCGGGCGTTCCGGATGCAATCGTTTCAGTATACGATGCAGGGAACAGGCTTAATTAGATGATCACCAAATGAAAGAACTTAACGGGCTCCAGATTCATATAGATTGCAGATTTTTCAGGGGCGACCTGCCTTGTAAACCTCATAAGGAGTTTGGTTATCATTGTGGCGATTGCCCTGCCTACGAAAAAGCCGATCAGCGTATCCTCATCATTAAGCTGGGCGCGATCGGTGATGTGATCCGTACAACCCCTCTGCTTCGTAAGATCCGGCAGGAATACCCGAACGCTAAGATCACCTGGCTTACACATACACCTTCCATTTTACCGCAGCAGGAGATCGAGCAGATCATGAAATATGATTTCGCTTCGGTGCTGTATGCCCAGAATACCGAGTTCGAAGTGGTGTATAACCTGGATAAGGATAAGGATGCCTGCGCCCTCTTCAATACGGTGAAAGCGAAAAAGAAATTCGGGTACATGCTGCTCGATGGCGTTCCTTTCCCGGCGAATGAGCTGGCTTATCATAAATTTTCTACCGGTCTGTTCGACGACATCAGTAAGGCGAATACCAAATCCTATGTGCGGGAGATCTTCGAGATGGCAGGATGGGAGTTCAACCAGGAAGAATACCTGTTCGATAATCACGAGGATAAAGGCTTCGTATGGGAGCTCGACCGTTCGAAGAAGCTGATCGGTCTGAATACAGGCTGCGGCGACCGCTGGACGACCCGTTTATGGCCGGACAGCTATTGGGTCGACCTGATCCGCATGTTGCAGCAGAGAGGCTATGAGCCTGTGCTGTTAGGCGGAGAGCAGGAAGATGAAAAGAATACCCGCCTGAGCCGGGAAACCGGGGCTACGTACTTAGGTCATTTCAGCCTGCCGAAATTCATCAACCTGATGTACCAGATGGATGTGATCGTGACACAGGTCACCATGGGAATGCACATTGCCGTAGCGCTTCAGAAACAGATGGTACTGATGAACAATATCTTTAACCCGCACGAATTTGAATTGTACGGACGCGGCGCCCTGGTATCGCCCGAAAAGCCATGCGAATGTTATTTCCTCGGAAAATGTAAATACGGCGCTTCGTGCATGAAAGACCTGGCACCGGGAACGGTCGCGGTCGAAGTGGACAAGTGCCTGCAAAAAGTATAAGTTTTGAAAGTTCTGCAAGTTTCATACCGCGTGCCTTTCCCTCCTACGGATGGAGGTACCATCGGTATTTATAATATCACCAAAGGCTTGTCGGATGCCGGATGCGAGGTGCATACCTTGTCTATCAATACGCCGAAGCATGCGCAGCCTGCCGATGCCCTGAAAGGGATCGCCAGGCAATACGATGTGTTCGTGAACACACGTATCTCCCCGCTGAAGCTGCTCCTGAATTATTTCTTTAAAGAGATCCCGTACAATGTGGAGCGTTTTGTTTCTGCGGATTATAAGGAAAAGCTCCAGGAGCTTTTACGCAAAGAGCAATTCGATGTGATCCACCTCGAAGGTACCTTTGTGGCCTGGTATATCGATGCCATCCGCGAAGTGACCGATATCCCGGTCATCATCCGCGCTCATAACATCGAGTACGTGATCTGGGAACGCCTGGGTCAGCATGATAAGAATCCCCTGAAACGTTTTTATTTCTCCTCGCTGGCCAGGCGCATCAAAGCATTCGAGAAAAAATCTTACAACCGTTTCAGCGCGGTAGCGGCGATCACCCCGGAAGACAAGCAACGCCTGGTCGATCTCGGTGTAACCGTTCCCATAGAAGTGGTGCCGGCAGGTGTCGTGGTCGATAAGTTTTCCGCTCCGCGGGATGTGACTTTTGAACAGAATTCCGCATTCATATTAAGCGCCCTGGACTGGATCCCTAACCAGGAAGCGCTTTTCTGGTTCCTGGAAAATGTATGGCCCGAGCTGCATCGCAGGAACCCTGCATTAAGCCTGCACATCGCCGGAAAGAATACGCCTGAGCATATCATGAATCTGAATATAGCAGGTGTAAAGGTTCATGGCTTTGTAGATGATGCGGTCACCTTTATCAAAACCTATAACCTCATGCTTGTGCCTCTTTCCGCAGGCGGCGGCATGCGGATCAAGATCATTGAAGGGATGGCTGCCGGCAAGTGCATCATTACCACAACGGTCGGCGCCGAAGGTATCGACTATACCGATGGAAAAGATATCGTGATCTGCCGGTCGGCAGAAGAATGGATCGAAAAGATCAGCTATTACCTGGCGCACGATGAAGCGCGTGCCGCGATCTCCGCGCATGCGGTCGATCTTGTCAACCGGAAGTATGATAACCGTACCATCACCGAAAAATACATCCGCCTGTATCAAACCTGCCTGCATAAAAAATAAGAAATGCTGATCGCTGCTATCATTTTCTGGTTGTCTGTTGTACTCGTGGCGCACACGTATGTGTTCTTTCCGCTGGTGCTGAGCTGGCTGGCCAGGGGAAAGAAGCAGAATGAAACGATCTATCTTCCATCCGATGCTGATCTTCCGGAAGTTACTATTTTGCTGGCTGTATATAATGAAGAGCTGGTGATCGAAGAAAAGATCCGCACCACGTTCGACAGCAATTATCCCGCGGCTAAAATTCATTTTCATATCGGTTCCGATGCCTCCACAGATCGTACCAACGAGATCATCCGCAGCTACCAGGAACGATACCCTCAGCTAAAGCTGAAGATCTTCCCGGGAAGAACAGGGAAATCAGGGATCATCAATGAGCTTGCTTCGGAAGCGCAAAGCCCGGTCTTTATTTTAACCGATGCCAATGTGTTCTTCAATAAGGAAACGATCTACCAGCTGGTCAAGCACTACCGTAACCCGGAAGTGGCGCAGGTTGGCGGGAATATCATCAACCCCGTTCATAAAGACGATGGTATCTCTTTCCAGGAGAAATCATACCTCAGCCGCGAGAACCTGATGAAATACCAGGAAGGGGTGATCTGGGGCTGTATGATCGGCGCTTTCGGGGGCTGCTATTCGATCCGTTCCGCTTATTTCGTGCCCGTGCCTCCGCGTTTCCTGATGGACGATTTCTATATTTCCATGCATGTGCTGGCCGAAGGAAAGCAGGCGCTGAACGAGCTGGATGCGCACTGCTACGAAGATGTGTCCAATAAGATCCATGAAGAGTTCCGCCGCAAGGTCCGGATCTCCGCGGGGAATTTTCAGAACCTCGGCGAATACAAGCGATTGTTATGGCCGCCATATACAGGACTTGCCTTTTGTTTCTTCTCGCACAAGGTTTTCAGATGGTACGGCCCGGTGCTTATTCTGCTGGTCTTCCTCTCGAATCTTTTTCTCTGGAACGATTCAAACTTTTACAAATTCACGCTGTTGTGTCAGGTAACGGCATTTGCTGTTCCCCTGCTGGACGCGTTGCTTAAAAAGATAAATATTCATATCAAACTGTTTCGGTTTGCCACCCATTTCTATCTCATGAACCTTGCATTGTTTAAAGGGTTGATCTGGTATATCAGAGGCGTGAAGACCAATGTCTGGAAGCCGACACAAAGAAATCAATAAAATGAAACTCAATACCATAGAAGAAGCGATTGAAGATATCCGCAACGGTAAGGCGGTGATCGTGGTGGATGATGAAGACCGTGAGAACGAAGGAGACTTCGTAACCGCGGCCAGGAACGGTACCCCCGAAATGATCAATTTCATGGCTACCCACGGTCGCGGACTGATCTGTACACCGATCACGGAACAGCGTTGCCAGGAATTGGGTCTGAACCTGATGGTGGGCAAGAATACCGCTTCTCATGAAACGAATTTTACCGTGTCTATCGATCTGCTCGGACATGGCTGTACTACCGGCATCTCCGCATCCGACCGTTCTAAAACGGTGCTGGCGATGATCGACCCGGCCACCAGACCGGAGGACTTTGGCCGTCCCGGACATATCTTCCCCCTGATGGCGAAAGATGGAGGTGTATTGCGCAGGACCGGTCATACGGAAGCGGCCATTGACCTGGCTCGCCTTGCAGGCTTTGAAGAAGCGGGACTGATCGTAGAGATCATGAAAGAAGATGGAGAGATGGCCCGTTTACCCGACCTGATCGAGATCGGGAAACGCTTTGATGTGAAGATCGTATCCATCAAAGACCTGATCGAATACCGGCTGGAAAAAGAATCACTGATCCGCAAGGAAATTGCCGTTAAGCTTCCTACCGAGTGGGGCGACTTTGATATGGTAGCCTATACCCAGCTGGATACAGGAGAAAATCATATTGCATTGATCAAGGGCGAGTGGAATGAAGATGAGCCTGTATTGGTTCGGGTACACTCCTCCTGCATCACCGGCGATATCTTCGGCTCATGCCGTTGCGATTGCGGCCCACAGCTGCACCGCGCCATGGAGATGATCCAGCACGAAGGCCGTGGTTGCATACTGTATATGCACCAGGAAGGTCGTGGCATCGGGCTGATCAACAAATTAAAAGCGTATAAATTACAGGAGCAGGGATTGGATACCGTAGAAGCGAACCTGGAGTTGGGCTTTAAGATGGATGAGCGTGATTATGGCATCGGTGCACAGATCTTACGCGACCTGGGCATTACCAAGATGAAGCTGATGTCGAACAACCCGACCAAGCGCGCGGGACTGATCGGTTATGGTTTGGAGATCATTGAGAATGTGCCGATCGAGATCAAATCCAATGTTCACAACG
>CALNCF010000290.1 GCA_937875035.1 uncultured Sphingobacteriaceae bacterium
AGGAATCCGGTGAGTACAAATACAAGACAGAGATCGGCTGGGGGAACGAAACCATGTCGCTGCGCTGGAATCATTTGTACAGCAGCAAGGTATTCTCTAATACGACAGCGATCTACAGCAATTACCGCTTCAACGATTTCCAGGGAAATACCAATGCCAGCTTTTCGTTCGGCTCCGGAATCCGCGATTATATACTGAAACATGATGTGGATATTTATGCCACGCCAAGACATCACCTCAAAACCGGGTTCATCAGCACATTCCATCATTTTACACCCGGTACCAGCTTCCAGACAGACAGCGTATCGAATACTGCCACCGGGATCACCTATGAAGGAGTCGAATCGGCGGCATACCTCGAAGATGAATTCCGCGTGACCCCTAAGCTTGGCATGTACGCCTGAGTCATTTTCTCTACAAGACGAACCATTACTGGAACCTGGAGCCCCGGCTCCTGCTCTCCTACCAGGTACAGGAAGGCCTGGTTCTGAAAGCATCGTACGCGCACATGAGCCAGTTCATCCACCTGCTGAGCAATTCGACCGGGATCGGGCTGCCCACTGACCTGTGGCTGCCGACCACCAACAAGATCAAACCTCAGACCTCTAACCAGGTATCGCTGGGAATCACCAAAAAGATCGGGAAAGATATCAGCATTAATATTGAAGGGTATTATAAGAAGATCGAGCACCTTATCAACTTTAAGCCCGGCACCAGCTTCCTCAACATCCTGTTCCTGAATGTAGGACCGGCCAACAATGACTGGGAAGCCGTGGTTACCTCGGGACAGGCATGGGCATACGGCAGCGAGTTTCAGCTCGAAAAGAAGGGAGAACGATTCAGCGCCATGCTGTCCTACACCCTGGGCTTTGCCGAGCACCAGTTCGACCTGATCAACCGTGGCAAAAAATACTGGGCAAGCTACGACCGCCGGCATGCCCTTTCCCTGCTAACATCCTATAAGATCAGCAGCCGCTGGCGCGCATCCGCGTCATGGGTATACAGCACCGGGAACGCCTTCACCCTGCCTAAATCCAATTACATTGTATACGGGCATGAGCCGGGTGACCTGAACTACGAATTCGGGCTGGGCGGGAACAGCACCCTCTTCTTCCTGTCGGAATATGGGGGCAAGAACATTTACCGGGTTTTGGCTTTCCATAAGCTCGACCTCGGAGCAACCTATACCCATCCCTATAAATTCGGAACCGGGACCCTGGAAATGGGGATCTTCAATGTATACAACCGCAAGAACCCGATCTTCTATATCATTGCTTCCAGCGATGACGGGAATAGCAATAAGCTGAAAAAAATAACCCTTTTAGGTATTATGCCATCACTTTCTTATTCGATCAAATTCTGATGAAAAAGCGCCTTATCCCTCTGCTGATCCTATTTACAGCCCTTCTTTCGCTGAATGCCTGCCAGGAGCTGGATGCAGATATCGACCTGCCATTGGGTGAGAAGAGCCTGGTCATGTCTGCTTTTTTAAGTCCGGAGGATACCCTGATAAGGGTTTGGGCATTTTATACTGTCCCTACTATAGGGAAAAGTGAACAGGAGAACAATTACGTGGCAGACGGCCTTGTAACGATCAGCGACGGTATCACGGAAGATACCCTGTACTTTGACGATGAATCGCGGAGCTATTTCCTGATGATGAATGAATACCCGATCGAAGGAGGAAAGACCTACACGATCAGGGTAAAGGATACCGAAGGCAGGGTAGCATCGGCCATATGCACCGTACCGGAAACCGGCCCGATGAATTTTGATTACCAGGTGGATTCGGTGGTACATGCCAACGGTACCGTGAGCTATACTTTCAGGATGGAATGGGATGATGTACCCGGGCAGATAAAGTATTACCGTACGGATGCGGAGCTGGTTTATATGACCGAAGACACGACGAGAGAAGTTTATGAGTTCTTCGATGAAGAGCTGAAGCCATCAGTACGGGAGCTGCATAAAGGCAGCGGAACCGGGGGGCGGATGAGCATTACCTATACCAGCACCGCCATACCGCCTGCTGTATTCAAGCTCTTTAACCTGATGCTATACAATACGGATGAGAACTATTATTTATTTCATTTAAATAATAACAGTTTAAATATTAATTTTCTACCGATATATGAACCGACAGAAAATTATACGAACGTAAAGGGAGGGCTCGGAATACTGGGCGCTTATAATAACATGAACCATACATATATCAATAATTAATTATTGAAGCCATGAATAACGAACAAATCTATGATCTGATCACCTCTTACCTGAGCGGCAATGCCAGCCCGGAAGAACGCGCGCGGGTAGATGCCTGGTTAGAGGAACGTGAAGATAACAGGCAATTGTTTGAAGATATCAGATCCATATGGAGCAACTCCGCAGCGAATGATCATACATTCGAGCCGGATGTGGAAGCGGCCTGGAGAAGGGTGGCAGACGCGACCGGTATCAGCCGGGAAAGCGCCCCGGTGATCCAGATGCAGCCAAAGCGCTCCTTTAATTTCAGGCGCATCGCCGCGGTGCTGGTGATCTTACTCGGAAGCTCTTTCTTTCTTAAGACCTTTGTACTCGACAAACGCAGCATCGAAGTCGCGACCCTTGCCGGCGAAACCCGCGATGTAGAGCTACCCGACGGCACGCATATCTGGCTGAACCAGAACAGCTCCTTAAGCTATAAGAAAGGCGACTTCAATAAAAAAGAACGGAATGTGACCCTGAGTGGCGAGGCCTTCTTCGAAGTGGCTAAAAACCCGGAGAAGCCGTTCATCATCCGGTCGTCCGACACCTATACCAGGGTACTCGGGACCAGCTTCAACGTGCGGGCCTACCAGGGGGAAGAGACCGTAGAAGTTTCGGTAAGTACCGGACGCGTCGAATTCGGATTGGACAAGGGCGATAAGGTGATCCTTACACCGGGACTGAAAGGCACCGCCGATACACACGCGGGCACCGTTCAGCAGGCGGCATTCAGCAATGAAAATCACCTGGCATGGAAGAATAAAAAGCTCCTGTTCAACGACCTGACCATTGCCGAGATCATCCCGGCCCTGGAGCATTATTTCTCTGTAAGAATTGATGCGGATGACGCGGTTCTGTCCTGCCATTTTACAGGCAATTTCAACGATCCGCAGCTGATCGAAGTATTACAGGTATTATCCTTATCGACAGGCATAGAATACCGCGCCGATCACAATATGGTTAGCCTTACCGGTAACGGATGTAAATAAAATGATGCATAATAAGGGTGCATGAGCATCGGGTTGTCATTGAATAAAACAATAAAAAACAAAGACAACCCAATGAAAAAAACAAC
>CALNCF010000291.1 GCA_937875035.1 uncultured Sphingobacteriaceae bacterium
TCTCTATCAAATGGCCGAACGATATTTACTATGGCCGCCGTAAGCTGGGCGGGATCCTGATCGAAAACATCCTGATGGGCAGCAGCATTAAAACTTCTGTGGCCGGAATCGGTTTAAATGTGAACCAGGAAGAATTTGCCTGCGGACCGCAAGCCATTTCCCTGAAAAACATCACCGGGAAAGAAACTGACCTGGGAGAAGTGCTGGAAAAGCTGTGCGAGGCCATTGAAAAACGGTACCTCCAGCTGAAAGCCGGGAAATTTGGAGAGATCGATGAGGAGTATCTTACGCACCTGTTCCGTTTGGAAGAGTATGCCGCCTACCGTTCAGACAAGGGTTTGTTCCACGGTACGATTACCGGCGTAAGCGAAGAAGGCCGCCTGCGAATCCTTACCCATAACGCGGAAGAGGAATACGATCTCCGGGAGATCCAATTCATAATCTGATACGTTCTTAGTACATTAGCCGATTGTTTTTTTAATTTTTATTCATGAGAAAATTTGTTCTTTTCCTTAGTATCCTGTTCCTGCAGTTCACGGTTTCCGCCCAGATCAAACAGCCCGTCAAATGGTCGTACAGCGCGAAAGTCCTGAACGAGAAAGAGGCGATGCTGGTGATCAAAGCCAAGATCGATAAGGGCTGGCACCTGTACTCGCAGTTTGTAGGCGAAGGTGGACCGGTACCCACCAGCTTTACATTTACTCCCGGCCCTGCCTATACGCTGAACGGGAAAACGAGCGAAAGTCCGAAGCCTGTTTTCATGATGGATGACCTCTTCGGAATAGAAGTAGGTTCCTTTGAGCACGAGGCCACCTTTACGCAAAAGATCAATCTGAAAAAGAATGAGCCGTTTTCTGTAAAGGGTGTGCTGGAATTTATGGTATGCGACGACAAGCAATGTCTTCCACCCGAAGAGATCGAGTTTGAGATTCCTGTAACCCCTGTCGCGGCTGCTGTTGCAGATGCGGGTACGGAGCATACAGATGTGGCCGTCGCTCCTGTTGGTCCGGTACAGGATTCCGCAGCGATACAGGATACTGCCGCAAAAAGCATTGTCACCGCAAGCCCGTCTGAAAAGACTGAAGCCGGTCATTCGATATGGTCGATCTTCTTCCAGGGCTTCCTCTTCGGTTTTGTTGCCTTATTAATGCCTTGCATCTTCCCGATGATCCCGCTGACGGTGAGCTTCTTCACCAAGCAGTCAGGAAGCCGCGCCAGGGGCATTACCAATGCCATCATCTATGGTGTCTCTATCATTGTTATTTACGTAGCCCTGGGATTGGGCGTAACCATATTATTGGGCGCCAGCGCGCTGAATGAGCTTTCGAGTAATGCCGTGTTTAACCTGGTGTTCTTCGCGATCCTTGTCATCTTCGCGGCCTCCTTCTTCGGAGCCTTCGAGATCACCCTGCCGAGCTCCTGGTCGACCAAGGCCGATGAGAAAGCCGATAAGGGCGGACTGGTCGGAATATTTTTTATGGCGATCGTATTGGCCATCGCATCCTTCTCCTGCACGGGTCCGCTGATCGGTACCCTGCTGGTAGGCGCAGCGAATAAAGGCGAATACATGGGTCCGTTTATGGGGATGTTCGGGTTTTCCCTTTCCCTGGCCCTGCCCTTTACACTCTTTGCTATTTTCCCGAGCTGGCTGAACTCCATGCCGAAATCGGGAGGATGGCTGAATTCCGTAAAGGTGACTTTAGGCTTTATCGAGCTGGCCTTTGCGCTGAAGTTCTTGTCGAATGCCGACATGGCTTATCATTGGAGGATCCTCGACCGCGAAGTGTTTTTGGTATTGTGGATCATCATCTTCTTCCTCCTGGGCTTATACCTCTTAGGTAAGCTGAAGCTGGCCCACGACAGCGATGTGAAATTCCTGTCAGTTCCGAGATTGTTCCTTGCTATCCTGTCACTCTCATTTTCCGTTTATCTTTTACCGGGTTTATGGGGTGCGCCATTGAAAGCGATCAGCGGGTACCTTCCTCATACAGGTACACAGGATTTTGACCTGTATACTAACGCGTTTTCTGCGAATACACATTCCTCTGTCGCCCCGGGAGGAAAGGCTAAAAAGTACGCGGATGTGCTGCACGCTCCGCTGGGTATCGATGCCTTTTTCGATTATGATGAAGGCCTGGCCTACGCGAAAGAAGTGGGTAAGCCCGTGTTCCTCGATTTCACAGGGCACAGCTGTACGAATTGCCGTAAGATGGAGAGTGCCGTATGGCCTGATCCGGGAGTGCTGAAACGTTTGAAAGAAGACTTCGTGGTGATCTCCTTATATGTAGATGACCGTACCGAATTATCCGAAGCCGAGAAATATGTGTCGAAAGTAACGGGTAAAAAGGTGAAGACCGTAGGCAACCGTAACGTAGACCTGCAGGTGAGCAAGTTCAACAACAACGCGCAGCCGCTGTATGTGATCGTAGACCACGAGGGTAAGCCCCTGCTGGCGCCTCATGCCTATAATGAAGACATCGCGTTGTATACCGATTTCCTTGATAGCGGGAAGCGTTTGTTCAGCGAGCAGCCTAAGAAGTGATCACGGAGATCGCTCCGGGGATCATCCTGATCGAACAGGGTGAATTCCCGACGATCTCTCCATCGATATTTAAAGGGTTGATCTGCGAGGTATGCAGGTCGACCCTTTTTGCTTTCACATACTCCAGCTTATTCGAATAGATGTGCTTTCCGGAATAGATCTTCGGGAAGAGCTTCAGGATACTGAGCAGCGAGGTTTTCCTGACCACCAGCACATCCATCCACCCGTCAGATAATTCAGCCATCGGCGCCATCTTCATACCCTTGCCCGTATGCTTGGTATTGCAGAGCAACACGAAAGAAAACAACCCTTGCTGGGTTTGCCCGTCGATCGTGAGCCTGAGAGCAGAAGAAGGGTTTTTCATGATGCGCAGCAAGGCGGAAAGGGTGTACCTCGAATTTCCGATCCAGCGCATGCGTTCGGCTGCCCGGTTGATCTCGGTAACGAGTCCCCAGCCTACGATGTTGAAGGAGTATCGTTTCTCCTTATCGCCCGCTACTTCGAATACGTCTACTTTCCGGGTGTTGCGAAGCAGGATGCGTTGCAGGGTCTCTTCAGGGCGCAGGCAGTCCAGGTCGTAGTTAAAGGCATTGCCGCTTCCTGCGGGGAAGAGCGCGATGTCGATGGCCGATGGATCAGGCAGCTTCATAAGTCCGTTCACAACCTCATGCATGGTACCGTCGCCGCCGAATACCGCGATAATATTTATTTCTTCTGATTTTAAATTGGAAACAACAGCGCTGAAATGCCCGGTGTATTCGCTTTCCAGCCAGTCAATATGATAACCCTCGGCTTCCAGGAATACCTTTGCCTGTTGTGCCATGGCCAGAGCATTCCTTTTTCCTGAAAAGCGGTTGATCAGAAATAAGATCTTTTTCATGTATGGGTTTAGTCTCCCGGCGGGCATAAGTTTTGCCGTCCCGGCTGTGGGTACAGATTTTGAAATTAATCATTATTTACAGGAATCATCATTTTTTCAACCTGTATAAATACGTAAGTTTATAGATCGTTCAACACTATGCATATGAAGAACAATATCCTCGTGATCCTGCTGCTCTGCTTCTGCGGATGTCAGCAAACCAATTCACAGTCGAAAGGCGCCGCGGTTCCCGGAGTTCGTATCAGGGAGGTTGTAACAGGGCTGAATTCGCCTGTGGCGCTGGCTGCGCCGGATGATGGCAGCGAACGTTTATTCGTGGCTGAGCAGGGCGGGATTATCAAAGTGGTCATCGGTACGACAACCCTGGCTACACCATTGCTGGACCTTCGCCCGAAGATGGTCAGTCTTAACCGTTTTTATGATGAGCGCGGTCTGCTTGGTTTGGTCTGTCATCCTGATTTTAAAACGAATGGAAAATTCTATGTGTATTATTCCGCGGCCTCTTCACAAAAAGGCATGAACCATAAAAGTGTGCTGGAAGAATACGTAGTGAACCCTTCGGATAAAAACGTGGCCAACGGCGCGTCGGCTAAGCGCATCCTCGAGATCGAAGAGCCGGAATCGAATCATAACGGCGGGCAGCTGGCCTTTGGCCCCGACGGCTACCTGTATATTGCGGTAGGTGATGGGGGTGGCGCGGGTGATAAGCATGGAAATGCAGGCAACGGACAGAATCTGTTCACGCTCCTGGGTAAGATCCTGCGGATCGACGTGAGCAGTATTCCTTATAAGATCCCTTCGGATAATCCCTTTAAGGCTTCAGAGGCGAAACCCGAAATATGGGCTTATGGCCTGCGTAATCCCTGGAGATTTTCTTTTGACAGGAAAACAGGTCAGCTCTTCTGCGCCGATGTCGGGCAGGATGAATATGAGGAGGTGAATATCATTGAAAAGGGAAAGAATTACGGATGGCGTATTATGGAGGCATCTCATTGTTTCAACCCTGCGCAGAACTGCAATAAGCAAGGGCTCACCTTGCCGATCGATGAATACAGTCATGCCGTAGGCCAGAGCATTACCGGGGGCTACGTGTACCGGGGAAGCGTGATCACAGAGTTTACCGGGAAATACCTGTTTGCCGACTGGACCGGGCCGATGTTCTATCTGAGCCAGGATAGTAAGGGTGAGTGGAGCCGTTCGGTGCTCGATGTGGCAAACAAACCGGAGGACCTGCGCGTTCTGAGCTTCGGCGAGGATACGAAGGGTGAGCTGTATATCCTGACCAGCCAGGAGGTAACTCCTAAAAGTCATACCGGCGCGCTCTATAAAATAATTCCCAGATAATGTTTAAAATTGCATGATGAACGCAGAAACCATAAAGCAGCATTTTGCCGAAGCACACCAGGTGCTGGAGCAGTTCCTGGCTGATCCCCATAATTTCGAATTGATCTTGGCTGCCGGCGACCTGATGGCCGGTGCCTTGAAGAACGGCCGGAAAATCATATCCTGCGGCAACGGTGGCTCCATGTGCGATGCCATGCATTTTGCCGAAGAGCTGAGCGGCCGTTACCGCGATAACCGCCCGGCGCTTGCAGCGCTTTCCATTTCAGACCCTTCGCACTTATCCTGTGTGGGTAATGATTATGGCTACGATTTTGTTTTTTCGAGATACGTGGAAGCGGTAGGAAATGAAGGTGATGTATTGCTCGGGATCAGCACATCGGGTAATTCAGCGAACGTGATGAACGCGATCGAAGCAGCGAAAAAGAAAGGGATGAAAGTGGTAGGACTTACCGGTAAGGACGGAGGTAAAATGGCCGGTCTCTGCGATGTAGAGATCCGCGCTCCAAAATCCAATTATGCAGATCGTGCGCAGGAAATTCATATCAAGGTGATCCATTCACTCATCGATCATATCGAACGCTCGGTGATCTCCTGATCCTTACAACTTTTATTTTTTATACTGATAAGTGCGGTTTTTTCCGGCTGATGGTATAGCTACTTTTATCCCGGGGTTCTTCAAATGCCCCGGGATTTTATGTTAGTGAAAACCTTTGGATCGGCGGTGTATGGTGTTCACGCGATGATCATCACGGTAGAGGTGAACCTGGTCACAGGGGTGGATTTCTACATGGTGGGTTTGCCCGACAGTGCGGTGAAGGAAAGCCAGTTGAGGATCGAAGCGGCGCTGAAGAATGTAGGGATGAGCATGCCGCGCATGAGAACGGTGGTAAATATGGCTCCGGCAGATGTTCGTAAAGAAGGGTCTGCCTACGACCTGACCATTGCACTTGGGATACTTGCCGCGAGCGGGCAGGTGAAGTCAGATGAGATCGGCGAGTATATCATTATGGGTGAGCTCTCCCTGGATGGAAGCCTGAAGCCTGTGAAAGGAGCCCTGCCCATTGCTGTCGAAGCCCGAAACGCCGGTTTCAAAGGTTTTATACTGCCCAGGCAAAATGCCCGTGAGGCAGCCATTGTAAACGACCTGGTGGTATATGGAGTGGAGCACATTAATGAGCTGGTCGGCTTCTTCAACGGCGATCATACGCTGGAGCCGGTAAAGGTAGATACACGTGAAGAATTCTATTCGGGGATGGATTTATACGATTCGGATTTCTCGGATGTGAAGGGACAGGAAAATATTAAGCGCGCGTTAGAGATCGCGGCGGCGGGCGGGCATAACCTGATCCTGATCGGTCCGCCGGGAGCGGGTAAAACCATGCTGGCTAAACGTCTGCCAACCATTCTTCCTCCATTGAATTTACACGAAGCCCTGGAAACAACGAAGATCCATTCGGTAGCCGGTAAGCTATCCGCCACGGATGCCTTGTTGTCTGTACGACCCTTTCGTGCCCCGCATCATACCATCAGCGATGTGGCGCTTGTCGGTGGTGGCAGCAATCCCCAGCCCGGCGAGATCTCCTTGTCGCATAACGGCGTTTTATTTTTAGATGAGCTGCCGGAGTTTAAACGCACGGTGCTCGAGGTCATGCGGCAGCCACTCGAAGAGCGGAAGGTAACCATCTCCCGTGCCCGTTTCTGTGTCGATTACCCGGCCAGCTTCATGTTGATCGCCTCCATGAATCCCTGCCCCTGCGGATTCTATAATCATCCTGCCCGGGAGTGTATCTGTGGCCCCGGTGTGGTACAGAAATACGTGTCTAAGGTTTCTGGTCCCCTGCTCGATCGTATCGACATTCATGTAGAAGTAACACCTGTTTCCTTTCATGAGCTCAGCGCTGAAGTGCGTGCAGAAAAAAGCCAGGCGATCCGTGAACGGGTGATTCGTGCCCGGCAGATCCAGCAGGAACGTTTCTCCGGGGAAGAAGTGCACTGCAATGCGCAGATGAGCGCGAACAGGGTGAGGGATATCTGCCATGTTTCAGAATCAGGGATTCTCCTGCTGAAAACGGCTATGGAAAAATTAGGCCTTTCTGCCCGAGCCTACGATCGCATCCTAAAGGTCTCCCGTACCATTGCCGACCTCGAAGCCAGTGGGGATATCCGGGTGGAACATTTAGCAGAAGCCATTCATTACCGGAGCCTGGACAGGGAAAGCTGGACGGGCTGAGCCTGAAGGAATGCATGTATTCGTGCATTTCCTCCGGAGATTCTTCTCCTGCTGACAAGGTTTGACTTAATTTCGGGCAAAATTATCCTTTATTAAGGATCTTTCTTTATTTTTGAACGTCTTAACAACTTCTTATGTTTTCAAAAGCCTGTGAATACGGTATCAAAGCGACCATCCATATTGCATTGCGATCCCAGCAAAACAAGCGGACAGGCTTAAAGGAAATTGCCGAAGAGATCGCATCACCCGAAGCCTTTACCGCTAAAATATTACAGCTACTGGTGAAAAGCCAGATCATTGACTCTGTAAAAGGTCCTGCCGGCGGCTTTGAAATGACACCGCATCAATTGGCAAAGATCAGGCTCAGCCAGATCGTATCTGCCATCGACGGAGATCGTATCTACAAAGGTTGCGGATTAGGACTAAAAGAGTGTAATGAAAAAAAGCCTTGTCCGGTGCACGATAAGTTTAAGATCATCAGGGACGAATTGAGAATGATGCTGGAAACTACCAGTGTCCGGGAGCTGGCATTTGGATTAACAGGAGGGACGACATTCCTGAAACGATGAGTAGAAATAAACCTGGCATGAGCAGGCAGAAAGATATCGTTATTAAACGCATTTACGATCCGGTTTCGGAGGAGGACGGTTACCGTGTACTGGTAGACAGGCTTTGGCCGCGGGGGATGAAGAAAGAGGATGCGAAGCTGGATGAATGGAACAAAATGGTATCTCCTTCCGGGGAGCTGAGAAAATGGTTCGATCACCGGAAAGAACGTTATCACCGGTTTACCGAACGCTATGAAGAAGAGTTGTCGGCGCACGAAACAGAATTGGAACGGCTTCGGGAGATCGCCCGGCATCAGCGTTTAACACTGCTTTATGCTTCCCGGGAACCGGAGCTGAATCACGCACAGGTGCTTCTCCATGTGCTGAAGAAGTGATCCCTGTTAACAGAAACCGAATGGATATAAAAAAGCCCATCAAAAGACACCGAGCGATACAGCCCCTGAGCCGCGAGCATCATTACGGATTGCAGCTTTGCTGGAAAATACGGACAGGATTTCAACGGGGTGTAAGCCCTGCCAGGATCTGGAATTATACAGACTGGTTTTACCAGCAATATTTATTACCGCATTTCGATACAGAAGAAAAGCTGCTCTTCCCACTGCTCGGGAATGAGCATGCGTCTGTAAAAAAAGCGGTTGCCGAACACCGGCGGCTGAAGCGGTTATTCGAAGACCGTGAACATGTACAGCTAACCCTCAATCGTATAGAAGAAGAGCTCGAAAAGCACATCCGTTTCGAGGAACGTGTATTGTTCAACGAGATACAGGAAGCAGCCGACGAAGCGCAGTTGCAGGCTGTCGCGCTCCTTCATGTGGAAATCAAAATTTCGGAAACCTGGGAAGATAAGTTCTGGGAATGATCTTTTATACATTATATAAAAAGGGGAGCATTAAGTCCCCTTTTTTGTGGAAGATGGCAGCCTATATTAACTGTCTTACAAAAACATGATCTTTTGATCACCATGTTCTATATCTTTAATCACGAATCCTGTAAATGATCTTAAATTATGGATGTATCAGCTAAAAAGGTCTGGATCACCGGAGCCTCATCGGGTATTGGTGAGGAGTATGCTTATGCCTTTGCAAGGCAGGGTTGTTACTTAGTGCTTTCGGGCAGAAATAATGCCGAGCTTGAACGTGTCAGAGACAATTGCGTAGGTGCATCGGGTGTAGAGGTTTTACCACTGGACCTCGCCCGGCATGAAACATTTGCTCCGATCACCGCCGCCTTGCTTGAACGGATAGGGTATGTTGATATATTGGTCAATAACGCAGGAGTGAGCCAGCGTTCCATGGCCAGAGATACTCATTTCGATGTAGATAAATTCATTATCGAGGTCGACCTGATCGGCACCATCGGACTTACCAAGGTTGTGCTGCCTTCCATGCTTGCCCGCCGTTCGGGACAGATCGTAGTTACATCCAGCCTGATGGGGAAATTCGGTACCCCGATGCGCTCTGCGTATGCGGCGGCGAAACATGGCCTGCATGGCTTCTTTGATTCACTTCGTGCCGAGCTGTACCGGGAAGGCATCGGGGTCTTGATCGTATGCCCTGGCTTTATCCGGACTAACGTGTCGGTCAACGCCATGACGGGGGATGGGTCGAAGCAGAACACCATGGATCAGACAACGGGTAACGGCTTGCATCCTTCTGTGGTCGCTGCGAAGATGATCCATGCATTACGTCATGACAGGCAAGAGATCTATGTAGGTGGATCGGAGGTCTGGGGAGTTTATCTCAAGCGTTTCTTTCCGAAGCTGTTTTCAAAAATAGTACGGAAGGCAAGGGTTACCTGATCAGAAAATTCCAGGAATTGACCCGTATAAAAACATGTAGCCAATGCATGCTTAATGAAAGTGAAGCCGGGAGATGTTCGCGTATCTGAATGTAAAAAAAAATGGAAGAGACAGGTATCCCTTCCACTTTTTTCATTTGTAAAAGCTTATAGTTTCACCACTTTCTGGGTGCTGACTTTTACACCATCCTGTATCAGGCTTATAAAATACATTCCGCGTTCCAGGTTGTATTGAAGATCCTGCCCCAGATCTTCCCTGGGAACCTGGTGATCAACGATCTGCTTGCCTGTAAGGTCGGTAATAACCACACGGTAGCTGATATGCTCATCCGTATTAACATCGCGAAGCGAAACGCTGATGTATGAATCGGTAGGATTAGGATATGCGACAAGCTCTGTGGACAGGTGTTTTCCTTTTCCACCACCACTGTTAAAATCAATATCGCATGGAGATGAGCGGATAATAATGGAGATCTCGTTGCTGGTACAGCTTAATGTAATGCCTCCCGGCGCGATCCCCTTGGTTACAAGTCTTCTGAAATAAGTGGTAGTGGTCAGCACGCCCGGGTTATAATCCTCGCTGGTCGCGCCCGAAATGTTTGAATAGGTTCCACCTGCACCCACTTTCGATTGCCATTGGTATAATGCAGGCGCCGTCATGCCCCCTGTCGTGGTCTGACCGTCGATCACCGGCGGATCGTAGCTCAAGTAATGGCAGTTATTCCCATCCGGGTCGGTAATATTAATGCCCTGTACAACAAGCACGGTAATATCTGCGGTAGACGACAGGCGACAGTTGCAGTTAATGGTCTGGTAGACCTCCCGGTAATAGGTGGTTGTTTCTGTGATCACACCCGGGCTGTAATCTTTGGATGTAGCTCCCGGGATCGCTGCATACCCGGAGCTGTTATTCCGGTACCATTGATACGAATAGGTCCCGCCCATACCACCCGTAGGTGTCGAGCCTGTAATGGTTCCCGCGCTGCCGCTACCGCATACATACACTACAGAACCGGAAAGGGTGTTGGTAATGGGTGGATATTTTGTTAAGGTTTTGGAATCATTGTATGTAACAGAGCTGTACACCACACTGTGACCAACCGAAGAGGTAACGAAGGCCGACAGCACCGTTACTTTAATAACCGGGTCGTTGACGGTGTACCCTGATGCAGGCGTCATGCCCGTGGGCAATGTCCAGGTATGGGTACCCTGCGCAAAGGTGCTGACCAGGTAATACTGATCATCACAGCCCAGCACGGTAAGGTCACCAATCTGTGTGTTAATACCATAAACGAAGAAGTTGGCCGACTGGGCTTTCGCGCCGGTAGTCAGCAGTAACCCGAGCCAAAGCATCAGCAGATACTTCGCGCTTAAAAGAGTAGTTTTTTTCATACGCTTTATTTTTTAGTAAAATGGTAAAGGGAAATGGCAGGTAATGGGTTGATTACTTGCTGTGTACGAAAGAAAGCCCGGCAATGTTGCACAAGGGGGCAGTTATGTTTTGATCCTGTTATGAGAGATAGGATCGGGCGTATATGGTTGGATATGGTACCTGCTTAATAGGATTGCCCTTTGCTTATAGAGAAGCAAATCTGAAATCAGTATGAGCAAATGATCCGCAGGTATTTTATAAAGTGATTACCTGATGATCAGCTTTTGAACCGCTTGAATACGTTCATTATACAGTATGGCTGTATAGATGCCTTTAGGCAAGGCCGGCAGCGTAAGCATATGTGAATGCTGCCCATCGGGCAAAATTTCCGTATGCAACAACCTCCCCCAGATGTCATACAACTTAAGACTCATATTATTCCCATGATACAGGATCGAAACTTCTTCATCATGAGCCGGGTTGGGATATAATGAAAATGCTGTTTTTGATGCTTGCTCTATCCCAACGTTTTTGACAAAGACTCGGAAGTTATCCTCCAATGTACACCCATGCATATTCGTAATGGTCAGCGTATAGAGAGTAGATGTATCGGGCTTGGCCCAGGTATACACGTCGGTAGGATCGCTCAGGCCGGTGGATGGGGACCAGGTGTAATTCACGGCTGTATCGGCCATCGTATCTAACATGAAATAGCAACTCTTGTACAATTTAAGGCTGTCTCCGCGATTAATATAGGCTATTTTATCATCGGCGGTACATAACCAATTACTAATACCGATTCGGATGCTATCTCTACAAGTATTATTATAATAGTCTGTTACGGTTAGGTAAAAGGTAAGATAATATCCGGTTCCCCATCCTTCTTTAAGTACAGGATTAGCCACTGTTATGTCATTTAGAAAATCAGATGCCGTAAAAACTATCTGGGTTCCAGGTATCTTATATGTGCACTCCCATTTATATGTATAGGGTGGGGTTCCTTGGCTTGCCGTAGGATTGCCTCCCAGTGTATACGTGTCTACTTCACATAGGACGGTGTCTTGGCCAGCGTTCGCTATGCATTGCGAAAAGGAATAATAATTCATTAAGCAGAATAGTAAGGTCCAGATGATCTTCATATAGCTTGTGCTTATTATGTTAAGTTTTGAAATCTGGGGTAAATATAATTATATGTATTGAAAATATTGTTTATAATTATATATTATTTTACTTTTTTGATTCTGTCATAGCTTCGTCCGGACATGTTCTACAAAGGCTTCCTGCTCGTCCGGTGAAAGGATATAATTCTTATCCGCTGTACGGATCAGTACATAAGAATCGCGGCGTGTAGCGAACCAGGTCATGGCCCCGATCTTTTCATTCGTGAACTTCCCGGTATATCCCCAGAATCCTCCGTTGCCCATGGTTCTCATGGTATAGCGCATGTCGTCTTTAGATAAAGCGGCAATGGCCCGGATCTCGGAGAACGGGATCAGCACGGGGCTTGCCATGCGTGCGATCCTGATCCCCTGCTCATCGATCGTATAATACAGTACGCGGTAGATGAACAGTGAAACGAAGAGCACCACCAGGATCACCGACATGATGATCACCGTTACATCGGGCTTGGCCTGCGGGTCATCGTGCCCGATAAAGAGCGAGCCTGGCAACGCGATGCTGATCAGTGAAACGAAGAGGGTGATGACGATCGCGAAGGTATCGAGTGATGCGCTGTATTTTTTCATGTACCAGGTTGTTGAAGGTGTATGGTCTTAAAGATATCGATCTCCTGCGAAAAATCAATACCTGCTTTACGAAATCGGCCGATGCTTATGCGACATCGCTGATCATAAATACGTTTCCGTTGAAGCTAAACTGATCTCCGGCCTGCTTGCCGAGCAATAATGCGCCGATGGGTGAAGCGGTGGAAATAATAAAAACAGCCTGGTCTGCGATGACATGTCTGCCTATGCTGATGGCCAGGTAAAAGCTACCCTGGCTGGTTTGCACCAGGCTGCCTGCCTGTATGCGGGAATAGACTTTGGATGGATGTATCTGCCTGAGGACCTGCTTTAAGCGCTGGGCCTCCGCAAGCTGTACGGTATGCTTTTCGATTTCCTGCTGCATCATGGCGCGCCCGGTTTCGTATTTGTCGCCGGCGCTGCTCTTGGTGTCGTCGTTCGCTGATTCCTGTGCCGACCTGATGGCCTGCTGCGCATGCAGGATGCGTTCATCGATATAGCGCGTACAGTATTCGTGGAGCTGTGCTTTAATATTGTTCAAAAGAAGAGGTATCAGGATACAAATCTATTATAAAAAAAGGGAACACGAATGAGTGTGTTCCCTTTTAACGCTAATGATGGGGTAATTTATACGGTTGCAGCGAAGCCCTTGACCACCGCGCTTAAGCGGATCGCGTCGTACACTCTCGCTTCGGTTGCTCCGTGCTGAAGCACCGACTGCTCATGAGAGGTTACGCAGAGCTCGCATCCATTCACTGCCGAAACGGCCAGGCTTACCAGTTCGAAGAACTCCTTGCCCATAACCGGGTTCATCATGATGCTCATCTTGATGCCGGCCGGCGTTGAATTGTAATACTCCTTATTTGTGAAATGACGGAAACGGTAGAAAATATTGTTCACGTTCATCAGGGATACGCATGCATAGATCTCGGTGATCTCCGCGATGGTAATGCCTTCTGCTTCACCCAGTGTTTTAAAGGTGTTGATCAGCGCCTGGTTCTTCTCGTTAACCGCGATGGCCAGCGCCAGCATATAGCTTTCTTTTTTAGAAAGATTGGTGTACGATAAAGCGTTGCCCAGGTTGATGCGCAGATCTTTCAGGTAACGGTGGTCCTGTTCGGCCAGCAATTGCAGGCTGAACGACAGGTCTTGTTCCTGTAAGTGATAGTCGGTCATTAATCTTCCCAGCGTTTCGTTCTCTGTATGTACCATAATCAGTTTTATAAGATTAAACAGTTAAAGTGCTTTCGCCTTTTTGCCAGTTGCAAGGGCAAAGCTCGTCGGTCTGAAGCGCGTCAAGCACACGGATCACTTCGTTCACGTTACGTCCAACGTTCAGGTCGTATACAGACACCCATCTTACGATTCCCTGGGGATCGATAATGAAGGTAGCACGGTATGCTACTTTCTCGTTCGCATCCAGGATACCTAATTCTTCTGCTAATGATTTAGAGGTGTCGGCCAGCATTGGTAAGCGCAGGTTACGCAGATCATCGTGATCTTTTCTCCATGCCAGGTGAACGAACTCGCTGTCGGTAGAAGCGCCGATCAGGCTTGCGTCACGGTCAGAAAAATCTCCGAAATGCTTATCGAATTCAGCGATCTCTGTAGGACAAACAAAGGTAAAGTCTTTCGGCCACCAGAACATCACCGTCCATTTACCTGAATTGAACAGGTCTTCCGATGCGATCTCATAAAACTCTTTGCCTTTTTCAATCGATACGACTGCTTGCTTCTTAAACGCAGGAAATTGTTCCCCGATAGATAAAATTCTGTTTTGCATATTATGATATGTTTTAATGGTGATATGATTTTTTGTGCTGCAAAAGTACGGGATTTTGCCTATAAATCAAAGTGATTATGTCTATATTAGCATCGATTTAATCTATATGATAGTATGAATATTCAGCAGCTGGAATATATCGTGGCAGTAGACAATTTTCGCCATTTCGGGAGAGCCGCGGAAAAAAGCTTTGTTACGCAGCCAACCCTGAGCATGATGATCCAGAAGCTCGAAGAAGAGCTGGGGCTTCGTATCTTCGACCGCAGCCGGCAGCCTGTAACGCCTACACGCGAAGGTGAGGAGATCATCCGCCGTGCCAGGCAGGTGCTGGCCGGGGTCGGGTATCTCCGGGAGTACGCGCGGGAGCTGAAAGGAGAGATCTCGGGTGAGCTGCACCTCGGCATTATTCCTACCCTGGCGCCCTACCTGCTCCCTTCCTTCCTGAAGTCCTTTTCCGAAAAGCTGCCGCATCTCCGGGTGTATATAAAAGAGATGATTACTCCGGAGATCATCGCGAAGCTGAAAACAGGGGAGCTCGACATGGGCATCCTTGCTACGCCTTTATATGAAGACCAGTTAGAGGAGCATCACCTGTTCTATGAAGAGTTCCTGGTATACGCTTCGCAGGATGAAAAGCTGGCGAAGAAAAAATATGTGCTGCCATCACACATCAACCCCGACCGCTTATGGCTGCTGGAAGAAGGTCACTGTTTCCGCAACCAGGTGTTCAACCTCTGCGAGCTGAAGAAGCAGGAGCCTGAACGGGAGAGCGTACACTACGAGGCCGGCAGCATTGAGACCCTGGTCAACCTGGTGGATATGCATCATGGCATTACGATCGTGCCAAGGCTGGCTACCCTGAAAATGCGCGCGGCGCAGAAGAAGAATATCCGGGAATTCGCGAAACCCAAGCCTGTGCGCGAGATCAGTGTCGTGGCTTCGCGGAATTTCCCGCGTACGCAACTGCTTCAATTCCTGAAAGAAGAGATCCTGAAGCATATTCCGATCGACCCGCATATGAAAGGAAGTGTTGTCGGTATCGAGGGCAAAGCCTGATCTTCCTGAACAAAAAAATCCCGGCCGGAGCCGGGATCGCTTATTATTTAATGTTCTGTTTTTCGGGGGTACGAAGCCAGTGAACGCATGGCCAGTATTACGCTGACCACCGTCAGTATGGCGCCCATCAGGAAGGGTGCGCCTGGAAAATAAACGGGTGCGCCCTTCGAGGTGAAATAAGCGAAGAGGTTGGTCATCAGCGGGGGGCCTACAATCGAGGTAACGCTGATGAGCCCGGTAAGGGCGCCCTGCAATTCGCCCTGCTCATTGGCAGGCACCTGCCCGGAAATAATTCCCTGTAAAGCCGGACCGGCAATACCGCCCAGGCAATAAGGCACCAGGAAGGCGAACATCATCCAGCCCTTGGATGCGAAAGCAAAGAGCGTGAAGCCGATGGCATATAAAGCGAGACCGAAGTATACCGAACGTTTTGCACCCAGCTTTGGGTTGATGATCCGGATCAGGCCACCCTGTACAATCGCGACCATCAATCCCACAAAACCTAAAGAGTATCCTACC
>CALNCF010000292.1 GCA_937875035.1 uncultured Sphingobacteriaceae bacterium
ACACGTTCTCCGTCGGCATCGTTGAAATCGGGCTTCGCGTACAGGGCTTCTTTTTCTTCCATGATCTTCCAGAGATTCTGGTGTCCCATGATCACGGTTTGCAGCACCGGATATTCGTCGAATTCAAAGTGATTCTGCTTTAATACCGCGATCCGCTCACCAGGAGTAATAGAAACCGAACCCGTAGTGGAATCGATCTCTCCCGACAGGATCTTCAGAAAGGTAGACTTACCGGCGCCGTTCGCTCCGATCACACCATAACAATTACCGGGAGTGAACTTTACGTTCACTTCTTCAAACAAAACTCTTTTACCGTATTTCAGGGAAAGATTAGAAACTGATATCATATTGACGCTCACAAATTTGGCGCAAAGTTAGGCATTTTAATCCGTAACCGGGCCCTGCATTGTAAAAATGGACAAGGCAGGCACATGAATTGCACTATACGATTTTAATTGTTATACTTTTGTAAAAACCAGATGACTATGAGCAGATCCAGTTTATGTATCCTGTCCTGTCTCCTGATACAGATCACCTCCACTTCTTTCCTGTATGCGCAGGAAGAATCAGACAGCCTTATTTACCGGGAAATCGCCGGCTTAAATGCCCAGGCGGTTAAACATTACGATTTAAAGGAAAACGGCAAAGCGCTGGAATTCGCGCAGCAGGCTATTTCCTCCTGCAGGCAAAGCAGCGTACCTGAGAAGCTAGTGCTGGAAAGCTATATGATCAGCGGGAAAGTATACCGCGACGAGCTCCGGTCATACGACGAGTCGATCCGGCATTTCAACAAAGCCCTGCTTTTATGCCAGTTCGATAACCAGCATAAAGGAATTACCCTCGCCTATAACGAGCTGGGAGCTACGTTCGAGGATATGGGTAATTACAGCGTAGGACTTGAATATCGCCTGAAGGCGCTGAGCAAGACCAAATCATTCAATGCCGACAACGAATTGCTGCATGAGATCTACCGGCATATCATCGACGATTACCAGATGCTGGGCAACAAAAAGGAGATGCTCAGCTACGAAAAGATCTATAAGCAGATGGTTCGCGAAAACCCCAAACAGGGGAATTAGAACTGGAGGTGCTTCACCGTAAGCCCGTTGTTGATCAGCTGCTGCAAGGATTCGATCCCCACTTTCAGGTGATTTTCCACGAACATGGAGGTTACCTTACGATCACTCTCCGCGGTTTTCACACCCTCCGGGATCATCGGCTGGTCGGAAACCAGCAATAAAGCCCCAGTCGGGATCTCGTTGGCAAAGCCGGTTACAAAGATCGTAGCGGTCTCCATATCGATGGCCATCGCGCGAACCTTTTGCAGGTATTCCTTAAACTCCACATCATGCTCCCATACACGCCTGTTGGTGGTGTATACGGTGCCTGTCCAGTAATCCAGGCCATTATCACGGATCGTGGTAGATATCGCTTTCTGCAGGGCGAAAGCAGGCAAGGCCGGCACTTCCGCCGGAAAATAATCATTCGAGGTTCCGTCTCCGCGGATAGCGGCGATCGGCAGGATCAGGTCACCGATGTTGTTCTTCTTTTTCAATCCCCCGCACTTTCCTAAGAATAGCACGGCTTTCGGGGAGATCGCGCTCAGCAGGTCCATCATGGTCGCGGCCATGGCGCTTCCCATCCCGAAATTGATCAGGGTGATACCGTTCGCGGATACACTCAGCATGGGTTTTCCGTAACCGATTACCGGGGCATTGTATTGCTCGGCAAACATCTCCAGGTAATTGGAAAAATTGGTCAGCAGGATATAATCTGTAAACTCATTCAACTCGCGCCCGGTATATCTCGGGAGCCAGTTGTTCACTATTTCTTCTTTTGTTTTCATCTTCTTTTCTAATGGATAAGGATGTTCTAACGGATGATCTGCCACATCACCTTTCTGCAAACTCCGTTTAAAACATGAATGTAATAAAAAGCCCCAACTATTGTCAGGGCTTTTCTTTATGCTACTTTTAATTTTTTTATTTCTGATTTGCTGAATTTCTCTTTCGCATAATCGAGTGTGATCACAAGCTCTCTCACGTCTTTCCGGGAAGGAAGCTCGAACATCGCGTCGAGCATGATCGCTTCGCAGATGGAACGAAGTCCCCTGGCGCCAAGCTTATACTCCATCGCCTTGTCTACAATAAAAGCCGTTACCTCCTCGTCGAAATCCAGCCGGATCTCTTCGTATTCGAACAGCTTACGGTATTGCTTGATCAGCGAGTTCTTAGGCTCTGTCAGGATCAGCAACAGGGTTTCACGGTCGAGCGGGTTCAGGTAAGTGATCACCGGTAAACGGCCGATCAGCTCAGGGATCAGCCCGAAGCTTTTCAGGTCCTGCGGCGTTACATATTTCAGGAGATTGTTATGATCGATCTCTTCGCGGTTGCGCTCCATGCTGTAGCCGATCGCCTGTGTCTTCATACGACGGGCGATCTTCTTTTCGATGCCGTCAAAAGCTCCTCCGCAAATGAACAGGATATTGCTGGTATTGATCGGGATCATCTTCTGGTCGGGGTGCTTTCTTCCTCCCTGGGGCGGAACATTCACCACCGTACCTTCAAGGATCTTCAGCAGGGCCTGCTGAACACCTTCTCCCGATACATCACGCGTAATAGAAGGGTTATCGCTCTTACGGGCGATCTTATCCACCTCGTCGATGTAAACAATGCCACGCTCGGCAGCAGCTACATCATAATCGGCAGCCTGCAATAAACGGGTCAGGATGCTCTCCACATCTTCTCCCACATAGCCCGCTTCGGTCAGTACGGTGGCATCGCAGATACAGAACGGAACGTTCAGGATCTTGGCGATCGTTTTTGCGAGGAGCGTTTTACCGGTTCCGGTTTCTCCCACCATGATCATGTTCGATTTCTCGATCTCGATCTCATCATCCGAAGAAACCTTCTGCGACAAGCGTTTATAATGATTGTACACAGCCACGGCAAGCGTGCGTTTGGCATCATCCTGCCCTACCACGTACTGGTCGAGATGCTTTTTGATCTCCACCGGTCTGGTAAGCTGGATGTCACCCAACGATTTGTTGCGCTTGCTGCGCAACTCCTCTTCCAGGATGCCACTCGCCTGCGCGATACATTTGTCGCAGATATGCGCATCGATCCCGGCAACAAGCATTAAGCTTTCCTGCTTACCCGATCCGCAGAACGAACAATGTACCTGGCTGTCTTTTGTTTGTTTGGCCATAATTAGATTTTTTGCTGACTGTCTGCCGATGCAGATACGAGGATCTCGTCGATCATTCCAAATTGCTTCGCTTCATCGGCGATCATCCAGTAGTCACGGTCAGAACATTCCCATACCTTTTCATAGGTCTGTCCGGAATGCCTTGCTATAATATCGTATAATTCTTTCTTCAGTTTCCCGATCTCGCGTGCAGTGATCTCGATGTCGGAAGCCTGTCCTTCGGCTCCGCCCATCGGCTGGTGGATCATAACGCGTGAGTGTGGTAAGGCAGCACGCTTGCCTTCCTGTCCCGCACACAATAATACCGCGGCCATCGAAGCAGCCATACCGGTACAGATCGTTGCCACATCCGGCTGGATGTATTGCATGGTATCGTAAATACCTAAGCCTGCGTATACCGAACCTCCCGGTGAGTTGATATAGATCTGGATATCACGTTTGGAGTCGGCCGATTGCAGGAACAGCAGCTGGGCCTGGATAATATTCGCAATATTATCGTAGATAGCATCTCCCAAAAAGATGATACGGTCCATCATCAAACGTGAGAACACATCCATCTGTGCTACGTTCAACTGGCGCTCTTCAATAATATATGGGGTAACGTTGGAAGGTAAGATCCTGTTCTCTACGCGCGAAATGAAATTATCTACCTGGATGCTGTTAATCCTGTGGTGCTTAACAGCGTAATTGCGGAATTCTTTTTTGTTGATCATATATTGCCTATTAATAGTTCGTTATTAGTTACCTGTGTTCATCGTTCCGCGAAGAAACATACCGGCAACAGGTAACTAACAACGGTTAACTATTACAGACTATTTCATCTCGAGGAACTTGTTGTAATCAATTTCCTTTTTGTCTAAAGTAACAACGCTTTTCAAGAAATCAAAAACTTTCGCGCTGCGTACTTCTTCGTATAATTTTGATGCTCTTTCTCTGTCCTGAAGGAAATTAACAGCATATTCCTGTAATTGTTCTTCAGTCAGCGCAGTCGGGCTGTACATTCTGAACTGGGCATCGATCCTTTTCTTTGCCATCTCCACCACTTCTTCCGATTTGATCTCAAGGTTGTTATCCGTTACGATCTTGTTCTCGATCAGTGTCCATCTGAGGTTCTTTGCGAAATCATCATACTGCTCTGCGATCTGCTCATCGGTGATCTTGTCTTCGTTCACGGTCTTCAGCCAGCGTTTCAGGAACGCGTCCGGAAGGTCCATGCTGAATTTTTCCACACCGTAGTTTACGATATCGAACTGGAGCTTGCGATCGGCATTCTCGGTCATCATTCCCTTCAGCTCGCCTTTCATCTTCTCCATAAACTCTTCTTCTGAGCTCACAGCACCCGCTCCGTATACCTTGTCAAAAAACTCCTGGTTCAATTCCGCTTCTTCAATGCGGTTGATATTCTTAACCGTTAAGCGGAAGTTCGATTTCAGGTCTTTTGCCAGGTCTTCGTCGATATTCAATAACTGCGCGATACGATGCGCGTCTTTTTTGTACGCTTTCTGCACATCCAGTTCCAGCACATCATCCTTTTTCAAACCGATCAGCGACTTCAGGGTTGCCTTATCTTCCACCAGGTCTAAACGCAGGGAAGCGGTATTGGTGATGCCTCCTTCAAAAACAGAACCATCCGGAGAAAGCTGTACCAATTCGCCATAAATCACATCGCCCTCTGCCACTGTGTCCGGATTTGTCATTTTACCGTATGATCTGCGGATGTTTTTCAGGCGTGAAGCCAGGGTTTCGGCATCCAGCTGGATATCGAAATAAGGCACTTTATCTTTCGCGCTGAAAGTAGCTTTCACTTCCGGTGCCAGGCCGAGCTCAAAAGAGAAATCGTAATCTTCTTCAAAATCCCAGTTGTATTTCGCGTCCTGGTCTACCTTTGGTAAAGGCTGACCTAATACTTCGATCTTATTTTCAGTGATATAGTTATTCAATGAGTCGGATAACAGACGGTTCACCTCGTCAACCAGGATGCTTTTGCCATACATTTTTTTGATGTGCGCGGCAGGAACCATTCCCGGACGGAAACCAGGAAGCTTTACTTTCTTCGCCTGATCTTTGATCGCTTTTTCTACCTGTGGCTTATAGTCTTCCGCTTTAAGCTGGATCTTCACTACAGCGTTCAGTTTGTCGATGTTTTCCTGAGTAATATTCATATAACTATCTATTTTTCAATACGTTTTTAAATTAAAAACCCCCTCAA
>CALNCF010000293.1 GCA_937875035.1 uncultured Sphingobacteriaceae bacterium
ACGGGAATATCGATGGCCATGAGTTACGTGCCGTGCATCCCCTGCATCAGCGTTTTACCTGCGAAGAGATGGATATCTGGATCACGCATATCGGCGGTTATCCCGGTAAATACAATCCCCGTCTTAAAGACGAATTGCAAAGCTATCCCCCCGATATTTTTATCTGCGGGCATTCCCATATTCTTAAGGTAATTCCGGATAAAAAACTAAATTTGCTCCATCTTAACCCAGGTGCAGCCGGCCATGAAGGCTTTCACCCGGTAAGAACGATGATCCGTTTTTCAATCACAGGGAAAAGAATTCACGATATGGAAGTGATCGAGCTCGGAAAGCGTGGCACCATAAAATAAACTAATCGCATCCATATGTCTAAAGTAACAACGCTCGGCCAGTTTATCATTGAAAAGCAATCGGATTTTCCATTTGCGAAAGGAGGGTTCTCCCGCCTGATCCGTGACCTGGCGATTGCTGCCAAGATCGTTCACCGCGAAGTGAACAAAGCCGGACTGGTAAACATTCTTGGTGAAACCGGTGAGACCAATATCCAGGGCGAAGAAGTGAAGAAGCTGGATGTGTTTGCGAACGAACAGTTTATCGCGGCCCTCAAAGCAGGCGGCGAGTGCTGCATGATCGTATCCGAAGAAAATGATGATGTGATCCCGATCGAATCCGAAGTGTCGAAAGACGCGCAATATATTGTATGTATTGACCCTTTAGACGGATCCTCCAATATCGACGTGAACGTTTCGGTAGGAACGATCTTCGCTATCTATCGCAGAACCAGCGAAAGCGGTTGCTGCGGAGCCGGCGAAGCCCTGCAGAGAGGTGTTGAGCAGGTAGCGGCAGGCTATGTGATCTACGGATCATCCACCATGTTTGTGTACACCACCGGTAAAGGAGTGAACGGCTTTACGCTCGATCCTTCGATCGGAGAGTTCTGCCTGTCGCATCCTGATATCAAGACCCCCGTTACCGGAAAGTTCTATTCGGTGAATGAAGGTAATTATGTGCATTTCCCCGACGGGGTTAAAAAATATATCAAGTACTGCCAGGAGATCGACGATGCGAGCAAGCGCCCGTATTCATCGCGCTACATCGGTTCGATGGTAGCTGATTTTCACCGGAACCTGTTAAAGGGCGGCATCTTTATATACCGTCGAGCTATGGCGCGCCGAAAGGAAAACTACGCCTCATCTACGAGTGTAATCCATTGTCATTCATTATTGAGCAGGCAGGAGGAAAGGCAACAGACGGAAAGAACAGGATCCTGGATCTGCAGGTGAACGACCTGCACCAGCGCACGCCGATCTTTATCGGTTCGGTAGAGATGGTAGAAAAAGCGGAAGCCTTTATGAACGAATTCTCACCGGTTGAACAGCTGGTCTGAGTTCTTCTCGGTCTGCTCGTAAACAGCATCTATTTTAAGATCTTTTTGTAAGGAAGCTGCGACTGCTAACTGGTCGCAGCGTTCGTTTTCAGGGTGGCCGTCATGACCGCGTACCCAGGTAAAACGAACACGGTGCAGGCGCGAAAGCTCTAAGAAACGCATCCACAGGTCCGGGTTCTTCTTGTCCTTAAATCCCGTCTTCACCCAGCCCAGTACCCATTTTTTTTCTACGGCATCCACCACGTACTTAGAATCCGAATACACCATCACATCCACGTTCGGAACCTTCAGCTCTTCCAGTCCCTTGATCACGGCAAGCAGTTCCATCCGGTTATTCGTAGTACGGCGGAAGCCTTCCGATAATTCCTTGTAATGTTTCCCCGAACGCAGGATCACTCCATAACCACCCGGTCCGGGATTTCCTTTCGATGCACCGTCTGTAAAGATTTCTACTTTCAATCCGAAAAATTTATAATGAACACTTTGATGAGTATGCCTGCAAATATTGAAATTAAATCGTAATTCATAGGAATTACAATAGTCTCTACAGAAAAATTACCAACTTTTATCTATATAAGTATAACCCGATGGAAGCTCAACTCCTCTCATGATAGCATCTATATATAATGGTGGAAGGCAATAATTGGCTCTAAGGCTATCTACTATCGTTACATTCTCTATCTGTTTATATTGAGACTGATCTCTGGAATTGATAAACATTCCATACTTGGCTGGCTTCCCTTCATACGATAATATTTTGTCTTGTAATAAGGGGGAATAATAGCTGGGTAACAACCCTTTTGCTATTTGTTCGTCGAAACGTGCAAAGATACTCTCCATATCAAAGTACTGGAATAAATGGATGAACATGAGAAAAATGTGAGATCGTGATTGATAATCTAAATCAACAAGGTTAGGAAAAGCTTCGTCAGCCTTGAATAACGAATCCAGTATTTGAAAATGCCTGATATCATTTTGCCTCATCTTCTTTACTAAATAGTTGGTAGTATCAAATGTTATATCGGCCTCTTCACGATCCTGCTGATCTTCGGTAAAAATTCTGTCGATGATTGCAATCTGGTCGTACTTATATTTTTTCTTGGCTTCCGTGTCTTGCGATGAGAGAGAATCATACTTTTCCAACAGCCATTCGTATCTTTCTCCAATTACATTTTTATACGCGTTAATATTGTATTCTAAGTTTCCTTTGCTATTGAAGCCCTCATTAACGATTGATTTTAATAGCCAGTATTCCCCAATGGCTTGCTTATTATTTAAATAAAAGGCTTTGGAGATGTTTGTATATGAATAGGTATTGACTAATAAATTGGATTCAGAAAGCTTTTTTGCATAAAATAAAGCAGAATCGGGATTCCGCTGGTAAAGAAAAAATTCTAGTTTTTTAGAATGGTAATAGTATTTTCTTAGTAAAGGATCGCTTATTTGGCTTTGGCATACTGTAGAAAGGATAAGCAAGAATAATAGAAGTTTCGTTTTCATGATAGAGAGTATTAGAAAGTTAAATCATAACCTGCCTGCGCTTATTCTGTTTTAGTCTGTAATCTCCTGATAGTAACGCGTGCATAGGCAAGCCACACTATAAAGCTGGCTAATGCGATCAGGCGCGTAGCTTCGAATATCCACTGCTGCTTCACGAACTTCTGTTCGCCCCATCCCCACAGCAGGTTGGCGCAATGCAGCGCCGCGATGATGATGAACCATTTGAATTCCCGGGCGTCCATGCTGCACAGGAAAGCGCTGAAAATAAAGAAAGGAAAGAGGTAGCGCTCGTGCATCTCCGGCAGGAACATGAAATAAGAAAAGCAGAAGAAGCTCAGGATGCTGAATACCGAGCGAATATTTTTATGATGGAGGTACAATTGGATCAGGGTATAGGCGTAGATCACCGAGAAGATGCCATAGGCCAGCAGCTTCCGGCTGATCATTCCGAAGACCAGCACATCGTTCGGCGGGAATTGCAGCTTCAGCTTCAGGCTGAAATCCGCCCAGAGCGCCCAGTAAATGTTGAAGGCATTCACCGCGATAAAATTGTAGCGTCCTGCTGCGGTAATGTGCGGGTTGATAGAATCCATCGCATCCGGCGCATACAGAATAAAGGGCAGGTTCGGAATAGGGAAGACAAGTACCAGCAACGCTAACGCGATCAGCTTTTCCCTGATACTGTTTCCCGACAACAGGAATAGCAAGCCGATCAGCGGCATAAAGAGCAATGTCTGTGTCTTCAAAGCGAGCGAGAGGCCAAGCGCGCAGGCTGCCAGGATAAGCCTTCGCTGCAGGATGGCGTACGTGGTAACGAACAGCAGGATGGAATAGATGATGTCTATCTGTCCCCAGCCATAAGCATTCAGTATGGTCACCGGGGAGATCAGCATCATCCAGGTGAAAACCTTGTTCTGTGTGCGTTGATAAAAGTAACGGAGGAAGCACAGCTCGGTCACAAGCGTGAAAGCCTTGAGAAATGTGTCGAAAACCTGGGTATGAATATCCCAGCCCATTGTCAGGAACAGCTTCCCGAAAAGAGCGATCACATAGAGGTAAAGCGGGGGATAGTCGCACTCAAAACGGTCGACCCTGATACTGTAGATATTCGTAAAGCCCGATTGATTGATCCGGTCGGCCCAGTGCTCGAAGAAATCGAAATCGCTGTTATGCCCGTCGGAAATAAAGAATAGCAGGCGGATGCCCAGGGTGATCAGCAGGAACCGGGTAAGCTGTTTCCGGTCGGAAAACATATCCTGTATGCGGTCGCCGAATGTACGGGTATTGAATAAATCCCTGATAAGTGTGATCATGTATGTGCCGGGCCTAAGGGCGCTAAATTAAGCATCGGCACGTAAAGAATGAGAGGAAGCAGAACGAAAGATGTAAAAAGTACGGCCTGATCCATACACCCGCATTGCATCAGGCTGATGATCAAGGTAAAACCCGCTACAGGATGTGTAAAAGGATATTTTTTCAAAAACTATTGGAAAAGCTGAAAGAGAGTGCTATTTTTGTAGCCCTAACACGGTGGTTTTAGCTCAGTTGGTTAGAGCGCCTGATTGTGGTTCAGGAGGTCGTGGGTTCGAGCCCCATATTCCACCCATGTTTGTAAAAGGCAGTCTGCTAAGGCTGCCTTTTTTGTTTCCCTGAACAGAGTTCTTAAAATGAAAAAGCCCTGTATACTGTACAGGGCTTTCTTCGTGAACAGGTTTATTTCCTTAGCTCCTTCTGATATTCCTCCCATGATTTACTCTTATACACATCCGCCCCGAAATAATTCAGAATAGGCTGCATATTCTCCGGTGTGAGGTATCCCGGTACCACGGTGAGCAGGTTATAGCCCTCATCCATAAAAACGGTGCTGGGATAAGACATTTGTCCGCGCAGCAAGCCCAGGGCCAGCTCGTGCGACTTATATTCAGCATTGAACTGGAAGGTCTTATCCTTGAACACGATCTTATCCTTGCTTTCCGCGTTCAGCTTCACCAGGTAAAAATCCTTATTAATGCTTTTAATGATCTCCGGATTGGTATAGGTCGCCTTGTCCATCTTTTTACACCAGCCGCACCAGTCTGTATACACATCGATCAGTATCTTCTTCGGCGCTTTTTCGTTCAGCCGGACGGCCTCCTCGAAGCTCAACCATTTCAGATCACCCTCTTTAACCTCATCGGCTTTAAAGCTCAGCAGTGGTAAAAAAAGGCTTAAAAGTAATATTTGGAGTGTTTTTGATTTCATTTACTAAAAATATTAAATTTTTTTGTAGGTGAAACATATTTTACTATATTTGAAATGCCCCCTTAAAAGGGCATGTTTTTCATAGGTAGATGTAGGGTCGAAAAGAGCAATCTTTCTCGACCCTTTTTTATGCTCAAAACATTCTGTCCGGGCAATGGTTTGCTCTTTAAACGTTTAAATCTGTTTATTTTTATAGCATGAAGAAAAAAATAGTGATAGGGGTAACAGGCGCGAGCGGCGCTGTGTATGCGAAAGTGCTGATGGATAAACTGAAGGGCTTGCAAGACCAAGTTGAAGAGCTAGCCCTGGTCATGTCTGATAACGCACGCGATGTATGGAAATACGAGCTGGAGAACGAGGATTACCTCCGTTATGACTTTAAACGATACGATAAGCGCGATTTTATGGCACCCTTTGCCTCGGGATCTGCCAAATTCGATACCATGATCATCTGTCCCTGCAGCATGGGCACCCTGGGCCGGATCGCCGCCGGTGTTTCCGACGACCTGATGACCCGCGCTGCCGATGTGATCCTCAAAGAGCGCAGGAAGCTCATCCTTGTGGTTAGAGATACTCCATTCAGCCTGATCCATATCAATAACCTGAAAACGGTAACAGAAGCCGGAGGCATTATCTGTCCGGCCAATCCATCCTTCTATAGTAAGCCCCGGAACTTTGAAGAGCTGGCTGCTACCGTGGTCGACCGCGTGCTCGATCTTGCAGGTCTTGACCATTCCTCATTCCGCTGGGGTAAATAAAGATATTCCTGCGATATAATCAGCATAAAAAAGTCCCGGCTTGTTAAAACCGGGACTTTTCTGTTATAAGGGAATATCGCTTATTTCTTTTTCGTGTTGCGCAATTGTGCTTCGCGCTGACGCTGCATATCTTCCAGTTTCTGCTGGAACTTTGATTTCTTGGCGCCTTCCGGTTTCTTCTTGTTATCCTGTAATTGCTTATGAAGTTTCTCTTCGTTCACAAAACGACGGATCAGGTATTGCTGGCCGAAGGTGATCATGTTGGCGCAGAAGTAGTAATAGTTCAGACCCGCAGAAACACTGTTCAGGATTCCCATAAACATCACCGGCATAATATATCCCATCCATTTCATCTGGCCCGTAGCGCCTGATATCTGGTTGTTCAAACGGGTATAAATGATCGTAGAGGTTGTCATCAGTAAACACATCAGGCTCACGTGATCGCCATAGATAAAGCTGATGAAAGGTACCTTACCGAAGGTCCAGATCGAATCGTAGGTCGAAAGATCCTGTACCCACAGGAAGCTTTGCTGGCGAAGCTCGATCGAAGAAGGGAAGAAGAAGAAGAAAGCGAACAGGATCGGCATCTGCAATAACAGGGGTACGCAGCCGCCTAAAGGATTCACACCTGCTCTCTTGTACAGCTTCAGGTATTCCTGCTGAAGCTTCGCCTGGTCATCTTCACCCAGCTTGGCCTTGATCTCGTCCATCTCCGGTTTCAGCAGGCGCATCTTAGCCGCCGAAAGGTAGGAGCGATAGGTAAGTGGCGAAAGAACCAGCTTCAGGAGAATGGTCAGGATCAGGATGATCAGGCCATAGTTCATGTTAAAGCCATTCAGGAAATTGAACACAGGGATCACCGCGTAACGGTTAATGTATTTCAGGAATCCCCAGCCTAGGTTGATCTGTCTTTCTAACCCCAGGTTATAAGCCTTCAGGGTGTTAAAGTGGTTCGGACCGAAGTAGAAATGCATACCGAACGATTCCGCAGGCTTACGCCCGAAAGGAATGCCCACATTGGTCTGCATGGTCTTCACAACAGACGAGTTCATATCCGTGGTGGTTTGTGCTTCACCGTTCTCGAACGCATTGTTGGCGATCAGGGAAGAAGAGAAGAAATGCTGCTTAAAGGATACCCATTTCACTGCCGACTCCATCTTCTGCACCTTATCCTTGGTAGGGTCCAGGCTTTCCAGGTCATTGTTCGTAAACTGGTAATAAACAGACGTGTTCTGGCGCTCCGCCTTCATATCCTTCTCGTTCTTCAGCGCGTCGATCTTCCAGTTCAGGTCATAATAGCTCGTGTTCGGAGCGATCACGTTATCCATGCCGATCGAACGTACCTCGAAGCCCAGCATATAATCATCGCCTTTCAGCGAGTATACGAAGTCGATATACTGGTCGGCATTCACCGCCAGGCGGAAGGTTACCGCATTGGAATCCGACTGGCTCACGCTGAACGATTCGCCCATCCGGCGGAAATAATAGTCGTTTGTATTGATAAGCTTGTTGCCGGTATAGAAAGACAGGCCGAATTCGTTCTGTGCTCCGTCGAACAATACCAGGGGCTGTTTGCTCCAGGTTTTATACTCTTTCAGCTCTACAGAATAGATGCGCGCGCCCTTGGTCGAGATCTTCGCTTTTAGCTTCTCGTTTTCAATGGTGATGAATTCTTCCGTACCGGTAGCCGATCTGCCGAAGGCAGAGGACGTATCAGCAGCTATGCCGGCAACGGCAGGAGTAACCGTGTGGTTATTGCTGTCGGCGATCTGGTTAGCGGGTGATTGGCTGGCCTGGTGGGACTTTGATGCCCTGATCGAATCTTCCTGGCGTTGAAGTTGTTGAAGTTCCAGCTCAGAAGGCTGCATGTAAAAACTGAAACCAATAAGGATTACTGCAATCAATAATAATCCCGTAAGGGTATTTCTATCCATTTTCTCTTATTAAAAATTCCGTGCAAACCTACATTAAATAGGTCGAATGACAAAGGATTTAGGCCCTGAAAGGGGAAAAAACCATCGGGATGGAGTTCTTCAATTCTAGCCGGGCAAATGAAAAACCGGGAAAAGCCTCGCAGGTTCTCCCGATTTCAGGCTTGTTTTATTTACGCCCTTTATACTTGTATTCGGCAGCAGCCTCTACAAACTTAACGAACAAAGGGTGCGGGTTGTCAACTGTACTTTTCAGCTCCGGGTGGAACTGTCCGCCAACGAACCACGGGTGATTCTTCAGCTCGATCATCTCCACCAGTCCGGTATCCGGGTTAATACCCGAAGTGATCATGCCGGCATCATTATATTGCTGTAAATATTTATTGTTGAATTCATAACGGTGACGATGGCGTTCGCTGATCTTCGTTTTCCCGTAGGCCGCGTAAGCCTTGGTACCCTTTTTCAGCTCGCAGGCATAGCTGCCCAGGCGCATGGTGCCGCCCTTGTTCTTGATCTTCTTCTGCTCTTCCATCATGTCGATCACGGCATGGCGTGTCTTGTCGCTCATCTCCGTAGAGTGCGCGTCTTTCAATCCCAATACATTACGTCCGAATTCGATCACGGCGCATTGCATACCCAGGCAGATCCCGAAGAACGGGATATTGTTCTCGCGCACATAGCGGATCGCGTCGAGCTTACCCTCGATCCCCCGGCTTCCGAAACCAGGCGCTACCAGCACACCATCCAGGTGTCCTAATTTTTCCGCCACGTTGTCGCTGTGTATGGATTCGGAATGGATACACTCTACATGTACCTTGCATTCGTTGGCCGCGCCGGCATGTATAAACGATTCGGTAATGGATTTATAAGCGTCAGGAAGCTCGACGTACTTTCCAACCAACCCGATCCGCACATCCTTGGTCGGGTTCTTCAGCCTGCCCAGGAAATCCTTCCAGTTTTCCATGTCCGGCTCGTTCTTGTGCGACAGCTTCAGCTTGGTCAGCACTGTCTTGTCGAGCTGCTCTTTCAGCATCAGCAGGGGTACATCGTAAATGGTGCTGGCATCCCGCGATTCGATCACCGAATTGATGTTCACATTACAGAACAACGCGATCTTCTTACGGATGTCCATATTGATCGGGTGCTCGGTACGGCAAACCAGGATATCCGGCTGAATGCCATATTCCAGGAGCATCTTCACCGAGTGCTGGGTAGGCTTGGTCTTGAGTTCCCCGGCAGCAGCCAGGAAAGGAATAAGCGTCAGGTGGATCACGATGGCATTGTTCGCGCCGGTCTCCCATTTGAACTGGCGTACAGCTTCAATATAAGGTAGCGACTCAATGTCGCCCACGGTACCGCCAAGCTCAGTAATCACAATATCGAACTGGCCGTTCTCACCCAGGATGCGCATATTACGCTTGATCTCATCGGTAATGTGGGGGATAACCTGCACTGTGCCGCCGTCGTAGTCGCCCAGGTAAGCGCCCTCGCGTTCCTTGTTGATCACGTTCTGGTAAATACGGCCGGTAGTAATGTTGTTAGCCTGCGAAGTCGGTACATTCAGGAAACGCTCGTAATGTCCAAGGTCCAGGTCGGTTTCCGCCCCGTCTTCCGTTACATAGCACTCGCCGTGTTCGTATGGATTCAGGGTTCCCGGGTCGATGTTGATGTAGGGGTCGAACTTCTGGATGGTTACGCTGTAGCCCCGGGCTTGTAATAGTTTGGCAAGAGATGCGGAGATGATGCCTTTTCCTAAAGAGGATGTGACACCGCCCGTAACAAAAATGTACTTGGTCATTGGATTTTGTGGTTTAACAGAGATAGAATTGTCTCTATTGTTACGGGATTCAAAAGTACGTAAAATTTATGGCCCGTTAAAATCTGTTGATAAGTATCATTGTTATTCACATCCGGAGATAAGCCGGAAATGCCTTACCTGGTTTTGCCTGCCGCAGGTTTCCGGGTTTTGTTCTTTTCGCTGTGCATGGTTCTGGCTTTTCCCTGCGAATGCGACTGGTGTACCTTTTCCGCTTTCTTCGCCATCTGGGCGAGCAATACATAATACTTTTTGAGCACCAGCAATTCTTCCTCCGTCAGGTCTTCAATATCCACAAGGTTATTGCTGGCCAGCTCATGAGAGGCCAGGAGCTCGTTCAGTTTCAGTTGGATGGCCATACTGTCTTTATTCTGGCTTTTCTGGATCAGGAATACCATCAGGAAGGTAATAATGGTGGTGCTGGTGTTGATGATCAGCTGCCAGGTATCCGAGTAGCCGAAAACCGGGCCGGAGATCAGCCAGGCAATGATCAGGCAGAATGCAATGATAAAGGCAGCCGAAGTGCCTGTATAATGGGTAGCCGCGTTCGCAAACCTGTCGAACCACGACCGGCGTGGAGGTTGATCCTTTTTCATAAATAGCTAAGATTCGTTCAGCAGGGTACAAAAGCATGCCTGCTTCAGTTTTCTCATGAAAACAGGTTCGGGGTAGGTACGGAATGGGAGAGGTGTGCGGTTGTTGCGGAATAATATCCTCAGCGGAAGAACTACAGATCGTAAAGTTCGCTGATCTTTTCTAAATCCTCCGGGGTATCGATGGCCAGGGTATCCAGGCTGGTGACAGAGGTTTTGATCCGGTAGCCGTTCTCTAACCAGCGCAATTGCTCCAGCGATTCGGCCTGCTCCAATGAAGAAGGGGGTATCTGTGTAATATCCAGCAATACTTCCCTGCGGTAGCCGTAAATGCCGATATGCTGGTAAAAATTATGCGCGCTAAGCCAGTCTTTCTTCTCCTTCCCCCGGATATGTGGGATCGCCTCCCGGCTGAAGTAGAGGGCGAAGCCATCCTTATCGAGGATCACTTTCGGGGAGTTCGGGCTGAAAAGTACCTGCTCGTCGGTGATCTCCTTTACCAGGGTCGCGATCTGGGTGCGCTCATCCGAAAAGCATTCGCAAAGCATGTCGATCTGTCTGGGGTTGATGAAGGGCTCATCGCCCTGTATATTGATAACAGCTCCGGCATCCAGGCTCATGTTGGTCACAACCTCACGGCAGCGGTCTGTTCCGCTGGGATGTTCCGCAGAGGTCATACAAACATTCCCTCCGAAAGAACGGACATGTTCCGCGATGCGCTCATCGTCGGTGGCTACGATCACATCGCTGAGCAGGGCAGACTGCATGCTCTGTCCGTAAACCCTTTGGATCATGCTCTTCCCGCCGATATCGATCAGGGGTTTACCCGGGAAACGGGTGGATGCGTAGCGGGCTGGTATGATCCCGGCGATCTTCATGGTATTTATTTTTTTGCTTTCTGGTTGAACAGTCCGAAAAATTCAGTGTCGATCTGCTGGATAATGGTGCCCAGGTCTTCCGGCTTATCAGCAAAATTCAGGCGGTCGACATTGATCGTAAGAAGCCTTCCTTCCTTATAATTGCTGATCCAGTTCTCGTAACGTTCGTTCAGCTTGGAAAGGTAATCGAGGCGGATGCCCGATTCATATTCGCGGCCCCGTCTCTGGATCTGGTTCACCAGGGTAGGCACCGAAGCCTTCAGGTAGATGAGCAGGTCGGGCGCCTTGATAAATTCCTTCACCGATTCGAACATGCTCAGGTAATTGTCATAATCGCGGGAAGTCATCAGTCCCATGTCGTGCAGGTTAGCCGCGAAGATGTACGCATCCTCGTAAATGGTACGGTCCTGTACGATCGACTTCTCTCCCCGCTGGATCTCCACGATCTGCTGGAAACGCGAATTCAGGAAATAGATCTGCAGGTTGAACGACCAGCGCTTCATGTCCTGGTAAAAATCTTCGAGGTAAGGATTGTTGTCAACCGCCTCATACTGTGCTTCCCATGTGTAATGCCTGGCCAGTAATTCCGTGAGCGTGGTCTTGCCGGCTCCGATATTTCCTACTATTGCTATGTGCATAATTCTCTTGCTGTACTTGATTTTTATAAAGTCCGAAGGCTTAAAATACGAATTAATCCGGATTGAACAGGGTTAGGGTCAGAATGATTTGAAGCCGATGATCTCACGCACCTCGCGTACGGTCTTACCGGCGCTCTCCCTTGCTTTCTCAGCGCCCATCTTCGATACCTTCCGCAGGTATTCGGTGTCTGCCTCAATAGCCTCGATCTTCTCCCGGATCGGGGTGGTAAAGGTGTTGACGTCTTCAGCCAGCTGCTTCTTGAAATCGCCATAACGGATCTCGCAACGGTTATACAGGTCGTCGAAATGCTGCAGGGTATCGGCAGGAGAGACTGCTTTCATAATGTCGAACAGGTTCTGGATGATCTCCGGCTTGGGCTGGTTCATCTCGGTCGGCCCGCTGTCGGTCACTGCCTTCATTACCTTCTTACGGATCACCTCCGGCGAATCGGCCAGGTACAGGGCGTTGTTCTCCCCGTTGGATTTGCCCATCTTGCCCTTGCCGTCGAGTCCCGGGATCTTCACCAGGTCCCCGCCAAAGTTAAAGGCATGAGGCTCCGGGAAGTAATCCACCTTATACAGGTGGTTGAAACGGTTCGCAAAGTTGCGCGCCATCTCCATATGTTGCTCCTGGTCTTTGCCCACAGGTACTTTCAGCGCCTTGTGGATGATAATATCCGCCGCCATCAGCACCGGGTAGGTCAGCAGGCCCGCGTTCACATTATCGGGATGAGCGCGCACCTTGTCCTTAAAGGAAGTGCAGCGTTCCAGCTCACCCAGGTAAGCGTTCATATTCAGGAGAAGGTATAATTCCGCGATTTCGGGTACATCCGACTGGATATACAGGGT
>CALNCF010000294.1 GCA_937875035.1 uncultured Sphingobacteriaceae bacterium
CTCCAGCACCAGGGTGCCTCCGTATAAAAGAATCCCTGTTACTACGGCAACCCCCAGGAATTCCGAAACAGGGGAAGCCAGCTCGCGCTGGTTGAACATGGATTTCAGGGTCGCCCGGTAGCCATCGTTCTGCTCCCTGAATTTCGCCTTAACATACTTTTGCGCATTGAAGGCACGGATGATACGTACTCCCGAAATGGTTTCCTCAATAATGCTCAGGATATTCCCCAGCAAGCCCTGGCTGCGTTTCGCATCGCGGCGCAGGCGACGGGTGATGGTCGTAATGACCAGCCCGGAAACAGGAAGGAGTATCAGGGAGAAGAGGGTTAGTTTAAAGGAAAGGGTGAAGAGCATCACCATATAGCCGATCAGCATAAGCGGTTCACGGAAGATGACCTGCGCGGTGCTTACTACCGAGTTCTCTACCTCGTTCACATCATTCGACAGGCTCGACATGATATCGCCCTTGCGCTGCGACTGGAAATAGCCTACATGCAGGTCGGTGATCTTATCGAAGAGCGACTCGCGCACATTGCGCACCACATAGGTCCGCATATTGGTGATCACGCGCTGCGACCAGTAGCGGAACACGTTCGAGAAGAATACGGAGCAAAGGATGACGGCGCAGACGAACTGCAGGGAGCCTACCTTTCCGTAGGCCATGGTGATCTTATAGAAATAATAATTGAAGACGCCTGTGAAGTAATCAATGTTAAGCGAGAACGAAGGCAGCACTTTCACCTCCCGGAGCTCTTCCGTGCTGAAGATCACATCGAAAAGAGGGATCAGCAGGGAGAAATTCACCAGTCCGAAGATCACCCCGAAAAATGCCGTTACGGCATACTTGGGAACGAAACGGTTGAAGGGCTTTGCGAAGCCAAGGAGGCGGAAATATGTCTTCATATGAAATAACCGCGCAATTTAAGTTTTTTTACCGGAAAACCTCCGTAATGCCTCTTCGCCCCAAACGGGTGCCTCCCGTTCGTATTTTGCGATGGTGATTTTAGTCTGCGGACCGGATCGAAGCTGTTTTTTAACAGGAAAGAAATTTGGCCGGGAAGTTCTTACCTTTACCCCGATATTTAAACATTCCGGGGAAGAATTAGTTATACAGGATATGGAATCGAAACGCCAGCAAAAATTTTCCAGGCTCATTCAAAAGGAACTGAGCGATATATTTCAGAAAGAAGGACTCTCTTTTCACGATAATACGATCATCACCATTACTACGGTAAGGGTTTCTCCCGACCTGTCGGTGGCCCGCGTGTACCTGAGCATCTACAATTCGCCGAATCGCGAGCAGGCCCTGATCACCGTGAAATCGAAAACCAGGGAGCTGCGTTACAAGCTGGGCGCAGAGATCAAGAACCAGGCGCGGATCGTTCCCCACCTGGAATTTTTCATCGACGACTCGATCGATTACGCGAGCCGTATCGATGAGATCTTCAACAAGATCAATAAAGAAGGCAGCGAAGAATAATGGCACAGATCCGTGAACCGGGTAATTTCTATACCCATGCCATCCCGGCGGTAGGGTCTATTCCGGCATTTGCCTACATGGCTTATGTATCCGACAGTCCGCTGAAAATATTTACCACCCTGCTTTACGGCGGGTGCTTCCTGTTGCTGTTCACGGCATCTTCCCTGTATCACAGCATCCCGAGGAACGACCGGGAGATCCGTTTTTGGC
>CALNCF010000295.1 GCA_937875035.1 uncultured Sphingobacteriaceae bacterium
CTGTAAATTCCTGAAGCCTGCGCCAGGGGCCCGGGTGCTCGATATCGGCTGCGGACGGGGCCGGCATTCCATTTACCTCCATAAAAAGGGGCTTGACGTGACCGGCTTCGACCTGAGCCCTGAGAACATCAGCTACGCTTCGGCCTTTGCCAACGAGCACTTGCAGTTCTTCGTGCATGATATGCGGAACCTGTTTTACATTAACTATTTCGATTACGTATTCAATATTTTTACCAGCTTCGGGTATTTCTCGACGGAACGCGACAACCTGCGCGCCATCAATACCTTTGCGAAATCACTGAAACCGGGAGGCATCCTGGTATTCGATTTTCTAAACACCGATTGTACGAGGAACCGGATCGTGCATGAGGAGACCAAGGAGGTACAGGATATCGCTTTTCATATCACCCGTAAGGTCGAGAATAACCGCATCGTGAAACAGATCGCTTTCAGCGACCAGGGCAACGCGTATGATTTCCGGGAAGAAGTGCAGGCGCTCCGCCTGGCCGATTTCGAGAAATACTTCGCGCAGAAAGGGCTAAAAATTTTACATTTGTTCGGAGACTATGAACTGAATCCTTTCCGGGAGGACCGTTCAGAACGCCTCATCATTATCGCGCAACGCAGCTCATGTCAGACCTGATCCTACAACTCGACCGCCAGCTATTTTTCCTGGTCAACCAGGGAACGGTGAACCCGTTCTTCGACTTCATTATGCCTCTTCTGCGAAGCAGGTATTTCTGGGCGCCGCTCTATCTTTTCCTGATCGTATTTTTTATTACCAATTATAAGAAGCAGGGGCTGATCATCATCGGCTTTATCCTGCTTACGTTTGCCTTTACCGATTTTGTGAGCGCCAGTATATTCAAACAGTACTTCATGCGGCTGCGGCCTTGCAACGACCCAGAAATGGTGCTGTATGTGCGCAACATTGTAGGCTGCGGAGGCGGTTACAGCTTTGTATCCTCGCATGCCTGCAATCACTTCGGGATCGCGGTCTTCGTCGGCAACTTTTTCGCCGGGAAGATAAGCTGGGTACGGCCGGCTTTTATTACCTGGGCAACTGCGATCTGCATTGCACAGGTGTATGTGGGGGTGCACTACCCTTTCGACGTATTATGCGGCGCCATACTTGGTATTTTATTAGGCAACCTTACCACTTTAATGTATCGTAAAGTTCAACCCGGAATCTGATGGAATTATTAAGCTACCTTGTTTTGTTTTCAAGCGCCTTGTTCGGAGGTCTGAGTGTGTTCCTGGTCAGAGATGACCATTCCCGCCGGCTGAAGCTGATCCTGTCTTTTTCGGGGGCTTATCTTTTTGCTATTACAGTGCTCCACCTGATCCCCGATGTGTATGCTTCGGGCGGGCCGGAGATAGGCTTGTTCGTATTGCTTGGCTTCGGGTTGCAAATCCTGCTGGAACAGTTCTCGGAGGGGATCGAGCACGGCCATATCCATAAGCATACCCAAGAGCATGCGGTTTTTCCTTTCGGTATCATGATCAGCTTATGCCTGCACGCGTTTCTCGAAGGGATGCCCCTGGTGGACAGCGGGCATCACGGACACGGACATGCTCACGGGGAAAGTCAGCACCCCTTATTATACGGCATTGCCTTGCATCATATCCCGGCAGCCTTCGCGCTGGGCAGTGTGCTGTTGCAGAACCAGGTAAAAAGATCTCAGATTATGGTTATGCTGGTGATCTTTGCGCTGATGACACCTGCGGGCAGCTTCCTCAGCCATACCCTGCAGGAGCATGCGATCGGGGAGATCAGCATGTATTTCAGCTATATGATGGCTACGGTGATCGGGATCTTCCTGCATATTTCCACGACCATCCTTTTCGAATCGAGCGTAGACCATCGTTTTAATCTCTATAAGATGATCGCGATCACGCTGGGCGCGGGTATAGCGATCCTCTATTTCTTGTCATTCTAAAGCCGGCCTAACCCCTGATCTTGTCGAGCAGGGCGTTCAGCGTGTGGGCTTCTTCTTCGCTGAGATTGTTCATGATGCGGTCTTCGTCCTGCTCCCGATCAATAGTCGCCAGCAAGTCAAGGCCTTTCTGACTAATCATGACCTCTGCGGCACGACGGTCTTTCTTATTCACACATTTCGCGATCAGCTCCTTCTCTTTCAAACGATCTACGATACGCGAGGCATCGCACATCTTATCCAGCATACGCTCCTTTAGCAGGTTGATGTTTGCCGGACTGGGGTATTGCCCCCTCAGGATACGAAGGATGTTAAACTGCTGCAGGGTGATATCATAAGGAAGAAACTCCTTTTTCATCTGATGGGTTACCCAGTTATGGGTAAAGATAAGATTGATCGTTGCTTTCTGACGTTCGCTTTTAAATGCTGTCTGA
>CALNCF010000296.1 GCA_937875035.1 uncultured Sphingobacteriaceae bacterium
ATTGGGAAAATTGCTCAAATCATCGGCCCGGTAGTAGACGTAAGTTTCGCTGCCGAAAACGCCAAATTACCTAACATTTTCGACGCCCTGATCGTAACCAAAGAAAACGGTCAGAAAATCGTATTGGAATGCCAGCAGCACCTGGGAGAAGATCGTGTACGTACCGTAGCGATGGACTCTACCGATGGTCTGGTTCGTGGAATGGATGTAGTAGATACGAATGCGCCGATCAAAATGCCGGTTGGAGAAGCGATCAAGGGTCGTTTGTTCAACGTAGTAGGCGAGGCGATCGATGGCCTTGAACAGCTTCCTGCAGAAAATGGCCGTCCGATCCACAACAAAGCGCCTCGTTTCGAGGACCTTTCTACCGAAACCGAAGTACTCTTTACCGGGATCAAGGTAATTGACCTCTTAGAGCCGTACGCGAAAGGTGGTAAAATCGGTTTGTTCGGTGGCGCGGGTGTAGGTAAGACCGTATTGATCCAAGAATTGATCAACAACATCGCGAAAGCGTACGATGGTCTTTCTGTATTTGCGGGTGTGGGAGAAAGAACCCGTGAAGGGAACGACCTGCTTCGCGAAATGATCGAGTCAGGCATTATTAAATACGGAGAAACCTTCGAGCATTCCATGAGCGAAGGCGGATGGGATCTTTCGAAAGTAGACAAAGAAGCCTTAAAAGAATCAAAAGCGACATTCGTATTCGGACAGATGAACGAGCCTCCTGGGGCGCGTGCGAGAGTAGCGCTTTCTGGTCTTACCGTTGCGGAATACTACCGTGATGGCGATGAGCAGAGCGGTGGTCGCGACATCCTGTTCTTTATCGATAACATCTTCCGTTTCACCCAGGCAGGTTCTGAAGTATCCGCCCTCTTAGGTCGTATGCCTTCAGCGGTAGGTTACCAGCCAACCCTGGCAACAGAAATGGGTCTGATGCAGGAGCGTATCACATCGACCAAACGTGGTTCCATTACATCGGTACAGGCGGTTTACGTACCTGCCGATGACTTAACGGATCCGGCTCCGGCTACAACATTCGCCCACTTAGACGCGACTACGGTATTGAACCGTAAGATCTCCGAGCTGGGTATCTATCCTGCCGTGGATCCACTGGACTCTACCTCACGTATTCTTTCTCCTGAGATCCTCGGGAAAGATCATTACGAGTGTGCTCAACGCGTAAAGCAGATCTTACAGCGTTACAAAGAATTACAGGATATCATCGCGATCCTGGGTATGGACGAGCTTTCTGAAGAAGACAAGCTGACCGTACAGAGAGCGCGTCGTGTACAGCGTTTCCTTTCACAGCCATTCCACGTAGCAGAGCAGTTTACAGGCTTAAAGGGTGTGCTTGTTGATATTAAAGATACCATCAAAGGTTTCAACATGATCATGGACGGTGAAGTGGATGAGTACCCGGAAGCAGCGTTCAACCTGGTAGGCAGCATTGAAGATGCCATCGAAAAAGGTAAAAAACTATTGGCAGAAGCGAACGCGTAAGACATCAGGGGATACCCGTATCCCCTTTTTTATTACCCGTTATACATACATCATATTTATTACGCAACCATGCAATTAGATATTCTAACTCCTGATAAAAAAATATTTTCCGGTGAAGTTACTTCGGTCCAGGTTCCGGGCACGAAAGGCTCTTTCGAAGTGCTGAATGACCACGCGCCTATTATTTCTACCCTGGAAAAAGGAAACGTGAAAGTAAAAAGCAAGGATGGTGTGGAAATATTTACGATCAGCAGCGGAGTGATCGAAGTACTGAAAAACAAAGTAACGGTCCTGGCAGAATCGCTGATCCAGGAATAATCGTATTCTTATATTAAATAAAGATAAAGGCCGCATGAAACATGTGGCCTTTATCTTTTTAGTACCCTGGCATACCCCCATAAAAAGTACGCAGCGATATTAGAATTAATCAGACTTTACTGCCGGAATCTGTTATCAGTACAAACGTTTTTCTCTCCTACTTTTCCATCAAGGGAAAAGTAGGCAAAAGATCAAGGATGTACATCCCTTTCTTCTTCGAAGAATTTTCAGGTCTTCCGGAAAACAGGTTGCTGTAAGGCCCCTTAAATAAGCACAGAACTTTACAAAACTACCATTCCGGCCTCGTGAAATGGCGGT
>CALNCF010000297.1 GCA_937875035.1 uncultured Sphingobacteriaceae bacterium
TGAACGGAAGCGCGGAGCAGACCGCTACCATCACCAAAGACAGCCTGTACAATACCATCGCATTCTCGTTCAACACCAACCAGGCGATCCAGATCGAACCGCAGAAGAACGCGTACGACATTTGCTTCTCGCAATACACCGCTTTATTCTATAACCCCTTTCAGCCCTACCTGGTAACCGGCGTTGTGAACAACCCGGCCATCCGCGTAGCGCTCGACAAGCAGATCAATTTCAACGAGATCGACTATGCACAGGCAGCAAGCTTTACGTTCAGCAAAGCGAAGGATATGATCGGCTATGCCTGGAAAGAATACGACTTCGACAACGACACCTACCGGATCTACAGCGGGAATACCTATATCATACAAGACCCGGCAGGCTTTTATTACAAGCTGCACTTCGTGGATTTTTATGATGACAAGGGAAGCCGCGGCAGCCCGGCCTTCGAGTTCCAGCAGCTTTAGTACAAAGCCGGGAGAATCCTCTTTCAGCTATTTTTTGTAATATTATAGGAAATAGGCTGCAAGAAGAACATGAATCCCACGGTACAAATCCTGCTGACGGTGTTGTATATACTGGTTACCATAGCGGTATGCCTCAAGGTGATCATCGATACGCGCAGCACTTCTAAAACGCTGGCTTACCTCTTGCTCATCATCCTCGTACCCGTGGTAGGAATGCTCGTGTATTTCAGCATCGGCATGAACTACCGCAAGAACCAGATCTACAGCAAGAAGCTCACCAAGGATCAGAAATTACAGCAATCGCTCGAAACCCGCATCCGTGCCGATACCCTGGAGCTGGCCGCAAAGCATACCGGGCTGCTGGGTCACAGCCAGAACACGGTGAAGCTAATCCTGAACGATTCCTCCTCTCCCCTTACAGCGGGTAATCATGTGGAGCTGCTGATCAACGGGGAGGCTAAATTCCCGAAGGTGATCGAAGCGCTGGAAGCCGCCCGGGAACACATTCATATCGAGTATTATATCTATGAGAATGATGTGATCGGGAACCGCATCAAGGAGATCCTCATCCGTAAAGCAGCCGAGGGTGTGAAGGTCCGTTTTATTTATGATGACTTCGGAAGCCACGGCATCAAACGAAACATCATCCGTGAGCTGACCGCATCGGGTGTGGAGGCCTACCCTTTCCACCGGATCTTCATTCCGCTGCTCGCCAACCGGCTTAATTACCGCAACCACCGGAAGATCATTGTGATAGACGGGGAAACGGCCTTTACAGGAGGCATCAATATCAGCGACCGGTATATCAACCCGCATCACCGGAACAACCCGGAGGTAGGCTACTGGCGCGATACCCACCTGATGATCCAGGGACCCGGGGTGATGTACCTGCAATACCTCTTCATCACCAGCTGGCGCTTCTGCTCGAAGCAGGAGCTGGAAGAGCTTTTTGATTTCTTCCCGGAAGCCTACCATGCAAAGGGACACAGCCTGGTACAGATCGCGGCCAGCGGACCCGACTCCCGCAGGGCTGGCATCCAGCTCGCCTTACAGAGCGCCATCAGCTCCGCGCAGAAACGCCTGTACATTACCAGTCCTTATTTCATTCCCGGCGACAGCATGCTGAACTGCATCAAGCAGGCTGCGCTCGGGGGTGTGGATGTGCGGCTGCTCGTGCCCGGCACTTCCGATTCTTACTTCGTGAACGCGGCAGCCAAGTCCTATTACGAAAGCCTGCTCGAAGTGGGTGTACGGATATTCTATTACCGGAAAGGATTTATCCATGCGAAAACTGTAGTCGTAGACGACCACCTGGCCATTGTAGGCACCACGAATATGGACCTGCGCAGCTTTGAGCTGAACTTTGAAGTAAGCGCTTTTGTATACGACCGGAAGACAAACACCGAGCTGGCCCAGGCTTTTATGAAGGACCTCTCCCACAGCGAAGAGCTCTATCTCTCCGCCTGGCGAAAACGTTCTGCCTATCTCCGGATCGCGGAAGCCGTTGTCCGGCTGGTTTCTCCGCTATTATAAAGCTTAGCTTTTGGTCAGGCGCTGGATCTCATCGAGCTTCATCAGCGCTTCTACCGGGGTCAGGGTATTCACATCGAGGTTCGACAAACTATCACGGATCTTGATCAGCACCGGGTCGTCGATGGAGAACATGTTCAGCTGGAATTCCGAAGCCGCTTTCTTGCTTTTCTTCAGGCCTGTTTTCACGGGCTCCGCAGAAGAGCGCTCTTCTTCCAGCCTGTGCAGGATCTCATTCGCACGTTGCAAAACCAGCGCGGGCATCCCGGCCATCTTCGCCACATGGATCCCGAAGCTGTGCTCGCTGCCGCCGGGTATTAATTTCCGCAGGAAGATGATCTTGTGATCCAGCTCCTTGATCGCTACGTTGAAATTCTTGATGCGTGGCATTTGTACAGCCATCTCGTTCAGCTCATGATAATGCGTAGCGAACAGGGTCTTGGCTTTTACTTTTGGGTGATGATGGATGAATTCGGCAATGGCCCAGGCAATGGA
>CALNCF010000298.1 GCA_937875035.1 uncultured Sphingobacteriaceae bacterium
AGGAAGGAAAGGATGAAGCTTCCCAGGATGATGCGCTTGGCCGAGCGCGCGTAGGCCAGGAAGGCCGGGAGCTGGCGGAACACCTGCCCGTCGATAATGGCATCCGAAGCCGGAGAAAAGGTATTGGTATTATCCGATACGGCTACGCCCACATAGCTCTGGCGCAGCGCGCCCGCGTCGTTCAGCCCGTCGCCCAGCATCATGATCTTCCGGTTCACATACGAAGAGATGAATTGCAGCTTCTCCTCGGGCTTTTTACGGAAGAACATCTGGTCTTTCGGGAAGAAACGGCTCAGGTAGCCCTTCTCCGCGTCGTTATCGCCCGAGAGCAGCACCAGGTCGTAGCGCATGCCCAGCTCTTCCAGGGTTTCGTTCAGCCCTTCCCGGTATTCGTTCCGGAAGCTGAACACCCCCATAACCTCATGATTGATGGATACCCATACCTGGGTTTGCTGCGGATCGCCGCTCTGCTCTGCCCCCGTAAAGGCAGCCGAGCCCAGCCGTACCAGGTTGCCGTGTATGATGCCTTCGATACCCTCGCCGGCCTGCTCACGGAAATTCTCCACAGGCATGGGCTGCTGGGTATGCGGACCCTTTAAATAGGCGGCGATGAGGCGGCTCAGCGGGTGTCCCGACTGTGCCGCTAAGGTTTGCAGCATCTGCGTTCCGTTCGGGCTCAGGGCTTCGCCCTCGTACCTGATCTCCTGCTTGTTGTTCAGGGTGATGGTACCCGTCTTGTCGAACACCAGGGTGTCGATATCGGCGAGGCGTTCCAGGGTGATGTGATCCTTCAGGTAGAATTTATTCCGCCCGAGTATGCGCAGCACATTGCCGTTGGTAAAGTTGGCCGACATCAGCAGCGCGCAGGGGCATACCACGATGAGCACGGCGGTGAAGGCATTCATGGCCCTGCGTCCGTCGGTTCCGGCCCAGTAAAGGGCGGCCAGGGAAGCGATGGTAAGCACCACCACGGTAAAATATTTACTGATGAGATCGATATAGCTCTTCCGGATCACCTGGTCTTTCCTGAACACCCGGTTGTTCCAGAGCTGGG
>CALNCF010000299.1 GCA_937875035.1 uncultured Sphingobacteriaceae bacterium
GCAATGGAAAGAGCAACGGATCTGCTTATTGGATGATACATCAACCAATAAGCAGATCCGTTGCTCTTTCCATTGCATGAATTTCTTCCGCAGGCTGAAACAGGTGTTCCGGTGATCCTTTTCTAAAGGATGTATAGCAAGGACATCCGCGCGGCTCCATTGGGTCAGCGGGGCAATTAGGTATTTGGATTCTTCCGTACCAATGGTATCTGTACAAAGCAGGTCGATCCGCTTCCCGTATTGAATGGCGATCATCATTTTACGTGGATGGGCCAGTACGATGAGGCGGGAAGTATACTGAAGGATACAGGCATGATACAAGCCGGATGTGGTCAGTAATAAAAGCACCGCGCAGCTCCATAGAAAAGACAGGATCCTTTTATTTTGAAAATAGATGCAAAGCAGGATCATCAGCAGGTAGGCCAGTATCAGCTGCTCGCGCGGAAAGGCTATGTTTTTGGTAAGGGAATAAGGCAGGTCAGCGATGAAGAACAAAATACCATCCAGCAATCTGACCGACCAGCTCAATACCACCCCGCAATACAGCGACACATACGGAATAGCATGTACGCACAGTAATAAGATCCCGAGATATAATACCAATCCGGACAGAGGGATCACCAGCAGGTTTGCTAGCAGGAAGTAATTCGGGAACTGGTGGAAATAGTAGAGGCTGATGGGAAGGGTGCTGAGCTGGGCTGCCAGCGATACGCTGCTCATCAGCCAGACCTGGTCGGCATATTTCGGGCGCAGGCTCCAGCTTCTGTATATGATCGGCTGGAAGTAAATGATCCCGCCTACGGCCAGGTAAGAGAGTAAGAAGCCGATGTCATGGATCAGCAAAGGGTTGTACATCAGCTGGCAGCCTGCCGAAAAGGCGATGATATTATACGTATTGCTTTTGCGGTTCAGTGTTTTAGCGGTGATCACCAGTGAGATCATCAGCGCCGAGCGGGTAACGGAAGGAGAGAGCCCGGTTACAAAAGCGTATAGCCAGATCAGGAGGATCATCAGCCCGGCTTTAAAGAGCGAAGCGATTCTTGTTTTAGGAAGGAATTTCAAAAGGAACTCCAGTACGATATAAATGATGCCCACATGCAGACCGGATACAGAAAGGATGTGCAGGGTTCCGGTTTGCGCATAGGCGCTGACGATCTCCTCATCCATATCGGCGCGGTACCCGAGGATCAATGCGCTGCATACGGAAAAGACTTCTTCATCGGGCAGGTGTTCGCGGTAGATGTCCACCAGCCGCCGGGCTAGCACATTGCTGTAGCTGATCAGCAGGTTTCCCTGTTTCGCGGCGATCCGCACCCAGTCACCTTCCCGGAGGTAAGCCTGTTGAAAGATACCCTTACCCGCTAAGTATTCCCGGTAATTGAACGAGCCGGGATTCAGGGCTGCATTGGTTTCCCGGCTGGTATTGCGGATCAGCAGCAGGTCGCCGTAAGCCAGGTTACAGGCGGCTGTATCGGTAATTCGCAGCATGAGATACCCACATAATTTCTCGCCGTAATCAGGATCGGATAATACAGATGCGGTTACCCGGATGCCATTGGCCTTGACCAGTGGCGGTTCATCGATACGGATCAGCAGGTGATCATGCTGCGTGTAGGTAAAATAATTTGCCTGTAAAGGTGGATAATGCGTAAGGGTGATACAGAAGCCAAAGAGGCATAGGCTCAGATGAAGACAGCTGCTATACAAATAGGGATGCTGACGGCTGATAATATAGGTGACCCATTGAACGCCCAGGACGTAAAGCAGCACCAGGCCCATCATCCAGTTCTTGAGTAAGGGCAGGTACGGAAACACAGAAGTGGCCAGGCAGATCCCTGCGATAAAGGGAAGCAGCAAGCGTATAAAGGGGATGCCTCTTACCTGGTGACGGAACAGCTGCGCTACCATTTAATGATGATCTGGGCCCGGAGCTCATCCCGGTGATCTGACATTAATTCTTCATTTCCTGAGCCGATGCTATGCCGGTCAAAATACCGGGTGCGCGCGTACTTCAGGTAAAGATTGCATTGCTTGTGCAGCTTGTACCTGGTATTGATGTAAAAACGAAAGCCTTCATCCTGCAAGGCCGGAGCGCTATACGCGTATAAGAGATCCTGCTCCATCGCATACACCCGGGTTTCGTAACCGGTATCGAAAAGAGCGTAGCGTACATCTATAGAATACCGGGCATTCATCGGGTGAAAAAGTAGGTCCTGGCTGATCATCGTTCCGTACTGCCGGGATTTTCCCTCGGCATGATAATCGTTCAGGTCGATCCTCGACCTCAGTACCCATCCTTCCGTCACTTTATATTCGAGTTGTAAGCGGTATTGAGTATGCAGCGTATTGCTTAAAGGAGGGATGATGTATTCCGGCCCGGCAAGTGTATACGGGCGCTCCTTATGTTTGACCCGCAGGCTGATCTTTTGCTTTTTGATGGTCTGCTGCCACTGGAGCATCCATTCATAGCCCTGCGCAGGCGCCTCTGTACGGTAACGCAGGTAGGGGAAACGGAAAAGGTCGATATATGATTGAAAGATGGTCTTGCTTTTCGGCTGGTACTGAACGGCAAGAAATACTCCATTCTCATTGGCTGTTCCTGAGCTTTCGGCAAAGGCAGCGCTTCGCATGGAAGCATATTGCCGCGCATAGTTCCGGTAGATGACCGATATGCTGATCCGTTGTTCGGGAATAATAGTAAAGCCTTGCAGGATGGCGACCTTCTGATTCTTATCCAGAGCCATTTCTCCGAAGACGACCAGGTTCCGAAAGAGGTACTGATGGTCGATGCTGATATTCCGGTCTTCTATGGTATGTGTTCTATACCGGATCAATTCCCGGTGCAGGCTCAGGCCGGCGCTCAAATTCCGGAAACGGAAGTCCAGGTGCGTACCCGCAAGCGTGTTTTGTGCCTGCCCTTTATACGCGATCTCTTTCTCCGTGCGATGCAAACCATTTTGAGGCAGGCGCAGGTTCCCGCTTTCATTGATGAAGGCATCCCTGCGCCGCCGGGAATAAAAGAAAGCGGCCTGTATCCGGCTGCTGATACGCAGGTTAGTAGCGAGTCCGCGCAGATGCTGGCTCTCTGCTGCTGAAGCATTGGCCCTGATTCCACTGGCATTCCGTTTGGCAAAGAAAGGGTCCGCATTTTTCCCTCCACCGAATCCTGACCAGATGCTCAGACCCTGGCCATATTGCAATTGATAATCTCCGATCACCAGCTGTTCTACCCGCCCGGTATTCTGTAATTGCATAAAGAAACCCATGAAGTCGATCTTTGGCTCTCCGGAATCTTTTTCCAGTATCCATCCTGCTTTCAGCGCAGGGCTGATACTGGCCTGGTACTTCATGTAAAACGGGGTATATGACCCTTCATAGGTATTGTTCTCATACCCCTTGGCTTTACGTTGATTACTGGCCGCGCTCCGGAGGGTAAGGGTGTGGCTGACTTCCTGTTTCCCGGGCTTCCGGCGCAAGAGTGTTAGAGGTACAACGGTAACGTATGGCGCTATCCGCAGGATGGTTTCCATATCCAGCTCATCAATGCTTTGTAATTCTTCAACCTGTAAAAATGGCCCTGTTTCCCGGCGGTGCCGGAGAATGGCTTCGATCTGCAGGTGATTTAACAGGCCCAGGGCTTGCAGCTCATTCGCGCCGGCCTTGTTCAGGTTGAGCGGTTGTTCGAGGTATCCGTTCATTTGCTCCAGCCAGGGCGTCATATCTGTTTCGTCCTCCTCATTCATCATCAGGTCTTCCAGCTGCTCGCTTTCCGGTATCTGCCCGTAGCTGCCAATGCTTGCCAGGCAGATCATCAGCGGTATGATCCATCTTCTACAATCCATACGAGAGCGCGATCTGGGTGTGATGCCCGAGCAGGCCGTGATAAGTGCTTGCCGTATCGATCCGGAACTTCCGGAAATAAATGCCGATGCCGAACGACAGGCGCGGATCGGGCAGGCTCATCCCTGCACGTATTTCGAGCTGCCGGTACATCCGGTAGGAAAAGCCGCTGCGGAGGTGAAAGGGGGTACCATTTGCCTTCTCTGCCTGAAACCTGAAATCTACCTGTTCGGAGACTTCTGCGCCATATCCCAGCGATATCCGTACAGGCATCAGCTCTCTCAGCGCGGTTTCCTTGCCGGAAGCATTCGGGTTCGCTACCTGGAAGGCAATATGTTGCTTGTTCCTGATCCGGTACCGGAAACCGGCTTCGGCAGCAGGCAAGGTCATTATTCCGTATTCCGGGACATGGAGCCGGTACAGTAATAAACGGATGCCTGCATGCCATGCCGGGTATAAAGGGCGGGAAAAGCTAAAGCCTGTCTGTGTATAGCGGTACCTGCTGTTTCCGAAATGCTGTGTATGGAGTCCGAAACGATTCTTCTTCAGAGACCCTGCTATTACAAGGGTTTGTCCGCTCAGCCCGGCTAAGCCATAAAGGTTTACGTGCTGTGCACCTGCAGAAAGCTGCTCTACGGTGTAAAGGCCTGCCGGGTTCGCAAGCGCGGGCCACACCCCGGTTGAAAGGGTATAGGTTCCGCCCATACCGGCATCTGCGGGGCCTATAGAAGACTGTGCCGTAGCCAGGTAGGCATACAAGGTGAATACAAGGATATATAACGATGCTTTCATAAGAGAATCCGGAAGCCAAATTATCTCTTATGCTATGGGCTGACAATCGTATAAATACAGGTTTATAATTGTTCCTTTATTTCCAGGAGGAAGGATTTCAGGCGTACCAGCGATTCGATCACCTTTTGCTGATCTTTGTGCTCGCCGGTGTTCTTCTTCAGCTCTTCCCTGGCGCCTTGCAGGGTATAGCCCTTTTCTTTAACGAGGTGGTAAATGATCTTCAGGTTTTCGATGTCTTCAGGGGTGAAGAGCCTGTTCCCCTTACGGTTCTTCTTGGGCTGCAGGATCTCGAAGTGATTCTCCCAGAAGCGGATAAGCGATACGTTTACGTCGAATAGCTTTGCGACTTCACCGATGCTGTAATACATCTTCTGTGTTTCGTATTCTTTGTAAGGCATAGGCAAATATAGCGATTGTCCCCGTGTTTTGGCAGCCCGCCGTTTTTTTCCGGGAAAGCTTAGTCGAACGACTGGTTCGCGCGCGACGACATTTCCAGCATCAGCTCGTATTCCTGTGGTGAAAGGTCGTTGTAATAGAAGTTGATCGGGTTGATCGGCTTGTTGTTCTTCAACACCTCGTAATGCAGGTGAGGAGCAGTGGAGGTACCTGTATTTCCTACGTATCCGATCACCTCGCCACGTTTCACGGTCTGTCCGCGGCGCGCCTTGATGCGGCTCATATGCCCGTATAGGGTGCGGTAGCCGTAACCGTGATTGATCACCACATGGTTTCCGTAGCCGCGCCCTTCGGCGTCAGCAGTTACCACAACACCATCGCCGGTTGCGTAGATCGGTGTACCCACCGGGGCGGAAAAGTCCATGCCCGTATGCAGCTTGGATGTTTTATAGATCGGGTGGATCCGGTAGCCGAAGCCCGAAGCCATGGCTCTCAAACGCTTGTTCGCAATGGGTTGTATGGCCGGGATAGAAGCCAGGAGCTTGTTCTTGTTCTGTACCTCTTTCAGCAATTCATCATACGACTTCGATTGCACATACATCTGCTTGGCCAGGCGGTCCAGCTTCTTGGTCGTTTCGATCATCAGCCCTGAGTAATCATAATTCTCCAAAGCCTTGTATTTGTTCACACCCCCATAGCCTGCTTTGCGGATATCGGTAGAAATAGGCTCGGCCTCGAAGATCACCCGGTAAATATTGTCGTCGCGTTCCTGCAGATCGCCCATCACCACATCCATCACCTTCAGCCTCTCCTGCAAGAGATCGTACTGCAGGCTGAGCTGCTCGATCTCACGCTTCAGCTGCTTCTCTTTCGGAGAATCAATATACGTATAGGCAATGATCATAACGATCCCCGCAAATACCGCAACAGAAGCCAGGTAGCCGATCACCCGCAGAATGCGTTTACCTGTGCTTACTTCTACTTTCTCGTATTTAAGCGTGTTAGTGTTGTAAAAATATTTAACCCTTTTTGCCATGCGCCTGCAAATATAGTAAAAATCGTTTTTCAGGTAAGTGTTTGTTTTTCAGTTTGATGAGCATAAAAGGCTGTTCCGGTGATGAAAAAGGGATCAGGCAGGCATTCTCGCCCGCAACCGGCGCTGCTTAATATTTGAACGAAAAAACTATTTTTGCTCCACTATGAACTCAAAAGATACACGTCAGGCTTTTTTAGATTTTTTTGCATCGAAAGGACACCAGGTTGTTCCTTCTGCACCCAT